>CAZRMG010000122.1:4767-7779 GCA_964601095.1 uncultured Melioribacteraceae bacterium
CCTCATCCTTTGTCTCGCCTATTCCTACCATAATTCCGCTTTTTGTTCGAAGACCTTTTTGTTTAAACCATTTTATTACATCCAGACTTCTTTCGTATTTTGCTTGCGGGCGAACACCGTGGTATAATCTTTTAACGGTCTCCAAATTATGGTTTAATATATCGGGAGGATTTTGAAGAATGATTTCGAAAGCATGTTCTTCACCTTTAAAATCGGGAATTAAAATTTCAATTGTGGTCTTAGGCATTTTTTGTCGGATTAATCTTACGGACTCCGAAAAAATTGATGCACCGCCGTCTTTCAATTCATCCCTATTAACGGATGTTATAACAACATGTTTTAAACCGAGCGCTTCGACTGATTCGGCAACCCTGCGGGGTTCATCTATATCAAGTTCGTTTGGCAATCCAAGTTTAACGTTGCAGAACCCGCAGCTTCGCGTGCATGTGTCACCAAGTATCATAAAAGTGGCTGTTCTTCTGCTCCAGCATTCCGCTAAATTTGGGCATTTTGCTTCTTCGCAAACAGTATTCAATTTGCTTTTGCGCATCAACTCATAAACTTCTTTGTAATTTTGTCCGCTCGGTAAGCGCACTTTTAACCATTCCGGTCTTTTGCCAAGGTCTTCTCTATTCTGCTCTAATTCTTCTTTAAATGCTTTTTGATGCTGGTTGATTTTCATTTCATATCCTCAAAAACCTCCCCCTTAGTCCCCCTCCTTATTAAGGAGGGGGTGCCGAAGGCGGGGGTGGTCAAACTAAATTTGTGTCAAAATTTTCCAAAGTATTTTTAATCGACATAAGAAATTTACCACCTAACATTCCATCTACCAAACGGTGATCGTGGCTGATTGATAAATACATCATAGGTTTTATAGCTATGCTTTCCAACCCGTTGTTTTCAATTACGACCGGTTTCTTTGTAACTGCACCAATACCTAGAATTCCAACTTCGGGTTGATTTATTATCGGCGTTCCAAACAACGAACCGAATACACCGTAATTAGTAATTGAAAATGTTCCGTCCATTACATCATCAGGTGTAAGTTTTTTTGTACGTGAACGTGAACCGAGATCGTTTATAGATTTAGCGAGTCCAAGTATATTTTTTTCATCAGCATTTTTGATATTCGGTACAATCAAACCGTTTGGTTCAACTGCAACAGCAATACCAAGATTTATGTAATTCTTCATTACAATATTTTTATCGTCAATAGAGGCATTCATCAACGGGAAATCCTTTAATGCTTTGATAACCGCGTAAGAAATAAACGGCATGTATGTAAGTTTAATTCCATCCTTCTGCAAAAATGCATCTCGGTTTAGATTAATAAAATTGTGGACTTTACTCATATCGACTTCGAGAACAGCTGTAACATGAACCGATGTATCGCGGCTGTTAATCATATGATACATAATTCGTTGACGAATATTATCCATTGGAATAATTTTAACTTTTTCACCGGGCTTAAATTTGGGGATATTAGTTTCTTCAGATTTTTTAATCTCTTGTGAAGCGATAGGATTCTTAATTGCCTTTTTGTTTTCAAGATGTGAGAGTACATCATTCTTCGTTACTCTTCCACCTATGCCGGAGCCATTTATTTTTTCAAGTTCGGAAATTGATATTCCTTCCTTCCGCGCGATATTCAACACAAGAGGCGAGAAAAATTTATTTGTTTCTTCTTTTTGAATTATATCATCGACTATTTGTTCCTTCTTTTCTTTCTCATGCTCTTGATCTTGTTTTATATCTTGCTCTTTCTTTTTTACTGCAACAAATCCAGTGCTTGATTTTATACGAGCTACAACAACTCCTACTTCAACAGTTTCTTGTTCATTAATAAGAATCTCTTCCAAAATTCCATCGACAGGGGAAGGTATTTCCGTATCAACTTTATCGGTACTTATTTCAAATATTATTTCATCACGTTTAATTATATCGCCGATTTTTTTGTGCCATTTAATGATTGTTCCTTCCATAACCGACTCACCCATTTTGGGCATAGGTACATCTATCAATTCTCCGCCTATTTGGGTTGTTGAGGGTTTTTCATTTTTCTGTTTTTCCTTTTCAACAACAGTCTCCTCCTGTTCGGTGGGGATACCGTTTGTTTCAATTATTGCAACAACAGTACCCACTTCAACCGTTTCTTGTTCTAAAACTTTAATGTCAGATAAAAACCCATCTTCGGGACTCGGAATTTCGGTATCAACTTTATCGGTACTTATTTCATAAATGATTTCATCTTTTTTAACTTGATCGCCTTTTTTCTTATGCCATTTTATAAGAGTGCCCTCGGTAATGCTTTCACCCATTTTAGGCATTGTTATTTCAACTTTCATTTTATCTCCAGTTTGATCAAATCATGCTCGGCGACGAAACGTCAGCCATACTTTCAAAAAAAGAGCGCAGAATAAGATTCTGCGCTACGTCAATATTTTAATAAGTTTTTTAGCTCATTATAAATTTTATCACGTGTAGGTAATACAGCGCTTTCTAATTTCAATGCGAATGGAATAGGTGCATCTTTTGCGGCAATTCTTCGCACAGGTCCGTCGAGAGATTCAAAACAATTTTCTGTAATTAATGCTGCAATCTCTGCACCGAAGCCTGCAGTTAAAGTATCTTCATGTATAACCATAACCTTGCCGGTTTTGCGTACGGATTTATAAATCGTTTCAACATCGAGCGGAACAATTGTACGCAAATCAATTATCTCAATATTGATTCCTTCTTCGCCCAATTTTTTTGAAGCAAAATTTGTTTCGTGAACCATTGCCCCGTAAGTAACAACTGTTAAATCGTTGCCTTCGCGCACTACTTTTGCTTTGCCGAAAGGCAGTAAATAATCGGCTCCGGGTTCGGGTGAAGTGGCATAACTTTGCCTGTATAAACCTTTGTGTTCGAGAAATAAAACAGGGTCGTTCAAACGTAACGCTGTTTTTAATAATCCTTTTGCATCCGCTGCATTAGAAGGATAAGCAATTAATAGCCCCGGCATATGTGCAA
>CAZRMG010000123.1:0-6631 GCA_964601095.1 uncultured Melioribacteraceae bacterium
TTTTCATTAATTTTAGTCGGCAAATGAAGGGTGATATGAAAAATATTCCATTAATACTGATATTAATTCTTGCGGCTTCAACAATAATTGCTCAAGATGTTAGAAAAGAATATTATAAAAGCGGTAAACTTAAAAGCGAGGGTACATATTTAAATGATATTCGAAACGGTGAATACAAAGAATTTTATGAAAATGGAAAAGTCTGGAAGGAATGGAATTTTGTAAATGGAAAAGAAGAAGGCATTTCAACATGGTACTTTGAAGACGGTATTAAAAGTATGGAATGGAGCTATTTAAACGGCAAACTTGAAGGCACATCAAAATGGTTTTATGAAACCGGCGAACTTTGGGCAGAACCAAATTATATAAACGATATCCAGGAAGGATTCAGTAAAACATATTATAGAAGCGGGGCGCTGCAAGCTATTTGGAATTATCGTTCCGGGAAATTAAACGGTGTGTCTAAAATATTTTTTGAAAACGGAAATGTGGAAGTTGAACGAAACTATATTGACGATAAACTTGAAGGCGTTAGCAAAGTTTATTATGATTTCGGCAGAATCGCGCTCGAAGCAAACTATAAAAAAGATAAGCTCCACGGCTACTCATATATTTATTACCCCGACGGTTCAATACAAGTTGAGGATACATACGAAGACGGACAAATTATCAAAAGAATAAAATACGGCATAGGCGGCAAGTTCGATAAAGTTGAAGAAAGTTTTGATGACTTTTACGATGAAGGAACAATGAGATCGCAACTTCATTTTCGCGAGGGTAAAAAGCACGGAACAATTAAGGAATTTTATAACACCGGATTTTTAAAAGCAGAATTAAATTATATAAACGGCAAACTTGAAGGTGAAAGTAAATTTTATCACGAGGAAGGAACGATTGCCGAAGTTGCTAATTTTGTAAGCGGGATGAAAAACGGTTTATCCACCAAATTTGGTTTTGATGGAATTAAAATCGCGGAAGAAAATTACATCAATGATTTACGCGATGGAAATGCGAAAACATTTTATACTTCCGGCGAGCTGGAATCAGAACGAATTTTCCGCAAGGACAAACTGGAAGGCACTGTAAAAACATATTATAAAAACGGTCTTTTGGCTTCAGAAGAAAATTATTCAAGCGGACTAAGAAACGGTATTACAAAGTATTATTTTCAGAATGGAAGCACATCAAACTTTTTTGTTTATAAGGATAATCTATTGCACGGAAAAAGTTTCAGTTATTACGAAAACGGGAAAGTGAAAAACGAGACGGAGTTTGTTGAAGGCGAAATCAAAATAAAATAATAATTTAATGAGCAAACGTTCACATTAATTCTTCTTCGGTATTTGAAAATGCCGTTAAATTACTTCTATTTCGTTTACAAGATTAAACACTTCTTAATTTGATTTTCTAAAAATAACGGAAAATTTTGTGCCTTCGCCTTTTAAACTCTCTACTTTTATTTCCGCGCTGTTAATTTCAATATATTTTTTTACAAGAGCTAAACCGAGTCCGGTTCCCTCAAATCTTCTTGAATAGCCCGTTTCTTCCTGCGAAAAAGCATCAAATAAATACGGGATGTAATCCCGCGAAATTCCAATTCCTGTATCCTCAACATCAACAATAAGTTTCTTACCCTTTTCAAAAATTCTTATATCAATTTTACCGTGATGAGTATATTTAATCGCATTATCAATAAGATTAATAAATATTTGTCCAACCGTATAACTATCGGCATTAACAACTGTGTTCTTTGTTTCAACAATAAGATTAAGAACAAGATTCTTATGCTTTGCAGTAGATTTTAATTCGGAAACAATTTTAGCAAGCACATCGGTGTTAAGATCAACCGGGTGCATTATTGGTTTATATGTACCTGTTTGAAACTGCGACATGTTTAGTATCATATCGATTGTTCTTATTAATCGTCTTCCGCCGTCGTCAATAAAATTAAAAACTTCGCTTAGTTCGTCGCTTATTTTATTTTTAATTTCATCCTGGAGAAGAGAAATAAAACTTAAAATTGTATTAACTGGGGTACGTATTTCGTGAGACATTTGAGCAAGGAAATCAGATTTAAGACGGTCGGATCTTTCGGCTTCTTCTTTGGCTATGATAAGTTTTTGTTGAGCGTTGTATCTTTCGGTTATGTTGGCTGCGACAGCTATAGAACCGACTATTTCATCGTTGGAATCCATTAAGGGCGAGTAATAGATTTCGAATGCAATATTAGAATCGAATAGTGAAATCTCGGTGAACTCCTCACCGTTAAGCGCACGATTAAATACTGAGATTAAATCCTCATTATTCTTGAATTGATCAAATAATGAAACTCCTATGAGTGAATCGTTAGTTAAACCGTACCGCTCCAATTCCTTACCACGGCAAAAAGTTATATTTCCCTTTACATCAACCGCCGCAATTATTACTGGTACATGGTTCAATATTGAAGATAATAATTTTTCATTACGTTTAATCTCTTCGCGTGCATATTTTTCAAACGTAATATCTTGTTCAACAGATATAAAATGTGTTATCACACCTTCAGAATTTCTTATCGGCGAAATAGTAGCCATAACCCAATAATTAGAACCGTTCTTTCTTTTATTTAATACTTCGCCGTTCCAAATTATTCCTTTCCTAACTTTTGTCCTTATTTTTTTTTGAGAATTATCCAACCCGTTTGTTTTAAAAATAACCGGGGTTTTGCCAATCAACTCATCAAAAGAATAACCGCTCATTTCGCAAAATTTTGGATTAACATATTCAATTGCATTATCAAAATCTGTTATCATTACGCCGACAGGGTTTTGCTCGATAGCTGTAGAAAGTTGTTTAATTTTTAGTTCTTGAACTCTTGATTCAGAAATATTTTTTATAGTTCCTAAACTTGCAAACTCACCTTTATACTTAAATATGCTGATATGCATTATTACATGCACTCTAGTTAATCCATCTTTATGAATCATTCTGGCTTCATATTCATTCACAACATTTTCGCCGGATATTCTTGCTTTATACCTATTTCCAACCATTTCAACGTCTTCCGGGGCGATAAAAAGATGAAACTTCTTACCGATCATTTCTTCCGGCTTAAAACCGAGAAAACCTGCAAGTGCATTGTTAACATATAATACTTCCTCATGTTGAATTACAAATACTCCGTCAATCATACTTTCAATTAATGTTCTGTATTTCTCTTCAGATTCTTTTAATGCTTCTTCAGCGTATATTCTTGCCCCAACGTCGTGTATGATTGCATATAATAAATTTCTTTCCCGTAACACTATTTTTGAAAAGCCAATTTCAACAAAAGTCTCCAACCCGTTTTTAATACGATGCACGGAAATTTTTTGTTTATGATTTTGTATTGAATCCTCAATCCTTTCAAGTATATCTTCGACAGATCCGAAAGTTGATATTTTAGAGTAATTAAAATTAATCAGCGTATTTTTATCAAAACCGTAAAATCTTTCTGCCGATTCATTTACATCAACTATATCAAGCGATTCTGCGTCAATCAACAACATAATCGAATGATTTTTTTCAAACATTTGGCGGTACCTGCTTTCGGACTCATTTAAAAGCTCGGTGCGTTTATCAACTTCTTTCAATAATCTTTTTGAATACTTTTCTCTAATTCTATAATTAATAAACGCTATCGACGCCATGATAGAAAACAATATGATAAAAGCATAAAACCACCATGCCTCGTAAAACGGGCGCGGGACTTTTATATTACCGATTGAATAAATTTCACTTTTTACACCGTCGCTGTTTTCAGCAATAATTAGTAGTTTATATTCTCCCGGCGATAAATTAGTATAACGCAGTAATGGATATCTTCCTTCAGAAGTATTCCAATCTTTATCAAAGCCAACCAATTTGTATTTAAATTTGTTAAACTCCTCGTCAACAAAGGACATTATTAATATTCTAAGAACAAGCGAACCGGATTCAGAAACAAGATTAACGTTATGCGAAGCATCAAATATTTTATCGAATGGTTCTATTGTTTCAATAAGTACGCTCGGCGGGAAATCCGGTTTTTGATCAAATTCTTTTAAATATCTTGAAGCACCGCGATCTGTTCCAATCCAAACTCTTCCATCGGAATCAACAAAGCCTGCATCGCGGCTTGTTTCTAAACCTGCAAGTCCTTTACGAATTGTATAATCTTTAACAGTTTTTCCATCCCATTTAACTACTCCCCTATCTAAGCCGAACCACAAATTATTATCATTGTCTTTTACAATAAAATATGTGGGACTGTCGGTGTTCTGCATTCCAATATCAAATTTTTCAAGCTTATTAGAATTTGCTTTGTAAATTCCATTTGACGCTCCCGCTAAAATTCCATGTTGGGAATCAAAATGAATTGCATAAAGATTGTTTGATTTTTTATCAATGTCGCTTTTAATAATCCTGAATTTCTTTTCGTCTTCGAGAATAACAATACCTGAATTAAAAGTTGCAGCGCAGATTTTATTTTGCGGTGATATAAACAATTTTCTGAATTTTATTGTATCTATTTGCGTGGGCAGATCAATTTTTTGAAATCGTCCATTTTCTAATTTGTAAATATTCCAAATTGACGACGCGAAAATATTTCCGTTGGAATCCGCAACTATCGAGTTTGCATGACCACCGAAATCATCATTGCTTTTGTACCAAGTTATGTTGTTGTTTTTGTCAAGCTTCCCAATTCCCAATTCAACACCCGCAAACCAAATATTACCCAAGTTATCTTTGCACATGTCGAGAATTTTACCATAACCAATATCTTTCTTGTTGGATAACACAATGTGTTTTACTTTTTCATCTTTTCTAATAGTGATGCCGTTGATATGCCCGAAAATCATTTCCCCTTTACTGCGTTCAACAATTGAAGAAACATCATCTTTAAACAAACCGGTTCTTTGTCGAAAAGTAGCGAATCGCATACTTTTTAATTTGTTTACCCCGATATTCCCGCCAAACCAAAGATTCAACTCCCTATCAAGATAAAGACAGTAAGGATTTAATATACGAATACCGGATTGTTCATCGATCAAAAAAATTTGATTACTGGATTTACTTATACATTTTAATCCGAACTGATTTCCAAAAACTATTAATCCGAAATAGTCCGGAATAAATTGAACACATTCCGCAACGACATTATCCCTTGTCTTTATTTTATCATTAAAAACAGTAAAGTGATCATCTTGAATAAAACCCAAACCATTTGTACTTAATATCCACAATCGTTCCTTACCTTGAATTTTTTCAAAACATAAGGCGAGTGTCTCTTTATATTTTTCAGGAATTAATTTGTTGAGCGATAAATCAGGTTTGCCATCGTCAATTACAACAATGCCGCTCTTAGTGGATACATAAAACTTATTTTGGTGAGTAATTATATTATTACAAAGATTACTCGGAAGTCCTGAGCTTTTATTAAGTAATGTCCAGCTTCCATTTTTAAAATAATTTATACCAAGGTTTGATGAAACAGCGATTTGAATATTTGTGCCCGCGCCTAATACTTCGAAACTTCTTATGTAGATGCTTTGATTGGAATTGTGAGCAGGTCTTTTAAAACTTTCCCATTTGGTACCGTTAAAATATGTTAATGCAAATTTATTTCTTGAAACTAAAGCCCAGATATTACCTTCAGCATCTTTTCTGAGTACGGTAACATCATTCCATTCATTCTCATTATTAGGTTTATAGTGCCGCCAATTTAATGTATTGTAAACAGAAACACCGTTACGCGAACCCATCCAGATTCTTCCATCATTACCCTGAATAATGCTGTAAATATTTGAATTCGGCAACCCGTCTTCCAGTGTGTAAGTTTTTACAACATAGTTTTGACCAATAGAATAGGTGTTTTGCAAAAGCAGAATAACAAGAATTGCACGCGATATTTTATAAAAAAAATTTAGGGAACCGAATTCCATACAAGGATATAAATTTGTTGGGTTATAATAATTAATAGATAAGTTTATTACAAAATATTTATTGAAGTAAATTTGTTTTTTTATTTAGTTGATTATTACTTATGCCGTGAAATGATTTTGGGAAGAATTGTTTTTTGAAACGAAATTAGAGAGAAATAGCCGAGGAGATAATATACTGCCGTAAGAGAAATTCCTATTGCAAAAGAATACAATTCAAGGTTCTCAATTCCATCCAACAATATATTAGAAAGTAATATCGCAATAACCATTATTATTAAAGGCATACCGTAAAGTATAAATGAACTTTTAAGCAGCGAAGATCCCGTGATTGCAATTTTTACATTATCACCGGCAGTAACTCCAAGCGGGTCAATTACTTTTATAGTTTTTAAATCGTCTTTACCTGTTTTACAAAATATTTTAGCACTGCATTCTTCGCATAGACTGCTTCTAGTAAGCGATATTTCTGCAAAACCTTTCCCGGTTGAAATTACTTTTCCTTCTTCGACAAGTAATTCACTGCTCATTAATTCACGCTGATTTTATTTTTAATTTTTCCAATTGCCCCTGTACTGCATTTTTCGAAAGGTATTTTAGATTCATCAAATTTATCGTATTGAATTATTGCAAGGTTATCAATCATTTCAATTCCTCCGTCCGATTTGCGTGCGCAAATTCCGCAACCGATA
>CAZRMG010000123.1:6641-7761 GCA_964601095.1 uncultured Melioribacteraceae bacterium
TCGTCATGGTTTTTACAGAATACAAATACTTCTCTATCTTGGGGATGCATTTCGATTATATTACGAGGGCATGCCTTAACACAAATTCCGCAACCCGTACAAATTTCTTCGGCTACTTCGGGCAAACCGTTTTCATTCATATACATTGCGCCAAATGGACAAGCTTCAACGCAGTCACCGCCGCCAAGACATCCGTAAAAACATAATTTATCTCCACCAGAAACTATTGCCATTGCCTTGCAGCTAAGAGGTCCATAGTATCCAGCCATTTTTTTAACCGCTTCGATGTTGCCGCCGCGACATAAAATTCTTGGAACCATTTTAACCGAATTGCCTGCTTCGATACCTAAAATTTCCGCTATAGCTTTTGCAACTTCCTCGCCGCCGACAGGGCAACCGGTTGGCAATGCTTTTCCTTCCACAACTTTAACTGCAAAATCATAACAGCCAGCGTTTCCGCAAGCACCGCAATTTGCGTTTGGAAGTATTTCATTTATTTGTGCGATGAGTGGATTTTCTTCAACACGTAATTTTCTATCTGCAAATGCTAATCCGCCCGCAAATAAAAAACCTAATCCGCCCATTGTTGCAATTGCAATTATAAAAGTCATTTCCATAATTACCTCAAAATATATTTTCCAAAACCGGATGATTGATAAATCGACCCGATAGTATCAACTATTAAACCTTCCACGCCGGGAAGTTTTTCGATAAGTTTAATTCCGTTTATTCTGCCCAAAATGAAAACTGCAGTCGAAAGCGCATCGGATGTTAATGCATCTTTTGCAATTATCGTTACGGCTTCTAATTCGTTTGCGGGCAAACCCGTAGCCGGATTAAAAATGTGTGAATATCTTTTTCCGTCTTTTTTGAAATACTGCTGATAATCGCCCGATGTTGAAACACTTATTCCATCTATTAAAATTGAATTAAGAATTTCATTCTGCTTCCGCGGGTGTTGAATTCCAACTTTCCAATTATCACCTTTTGCAAAAATTTCGCCGCCTGCATTAATCAAAAAATTGTTGATATTATTATCTATTAATATTTGCGCAACTCTATCAGCCGCATAACCGGGTATGCATGCGTTAAAACTTAGTTTTATTTGAGATGGCTTTAT
>CAZRMG010000124.1:0-1001 GCA_964601095.1 uncultured Melioribacteraceae bacterium
GCAAATCTTTTGGGTTATAAAACATTCGCTGATTTTGTTCTCGAACGCAACATGGCAAAAAATTCAGAAAGCGTTTACTCGTTCCTTAATGATCTTTGGACACCGGCAATAAAAAGGGCTAAAGTTGAAATAAGCGACATGCAAAAAATTATTGATGCCGGAGGAGGCAACTTTAAATTGGCAGCATGGGATTGGTGGTATTATGCCGAAAAAGTTAAAAAAGAAAAATATGCTCTCGACGAATCAATGCTTCGCCCGTACTTTAAAATGGAAAATGTACGCGCAGGCGCTTTTGCAGTTTCAGAAAAATTGTACGGGATAAAATTTGTTGAACGAAAGGACATTCAAGTTTATCATCCCGATGTTGAAGTTTTTGAGGTCCTCGAATCAGACGGCAAACACATTGGAATATTTTATACCGATTATTACCCGCGCGACGGCAAGAGAAGCGGCGCTTGGTCAAGCGGATTCAGAAGTCAATCAAACATAGATAATAAATTCATTACCCCGCTCGTAATCAACGTAGGTAATTTTTCAAAACCCACTGCCGATAAACCGTCATTACTCAGCATCGATGAAGTTAAAACTTTATTCCACGAACTTGGGCACGGGTTGAACTCACTTTTCTCAGACGTAAGATATTCCGGCGGAAGAAACACGCCGAGGGATTTTGTTGAACTGCCTTCACAGATAATGGAGAATTGGGCGCTTGAACCGGAAGTATTAAAATTATACGCAAAACATTTTCAAACCGGTGAAATAATTCCGCAAGATTTAATTGATAAAATTCAGAACTCAAGTTTATTCAACCAGGGCTTTGAAACTGTTGAGTACCTTGCTGCTTCTTTCCTTGATATGGACTGGCATACAATTACGGATACAAATGAAAGAGATGTTGCAGTTTTCGAAAAAGAATCTTTGCAGAAAATTGGTTTGATACCCGAAATTGAATCGCGTTATCAAACAACAAATTTCAATCACATAATAGGCGGGTATGCAGC
>CAZRMG010000124.1:1011-2462 GCA_964601095.1 uncultured Melioribacteraceae bacterium
TAGATAATGACGCATTTGAAGCTTTTAAAGAAACCGGAAATTTGTTCGATCAAAAAACTGCGGATGCTTTTAGAAAATTTATTCTTGCAAAAAGCGGTACTGATGAATCAATGGAGTTATATAAAAAATTCCGTGGGCGCGAACCAAAAGTTGACGCTTTGCTTGAAAGAAGAGGTTTGAATTAATATGTAGTATGAGGAAAGTAAAATGGAAAATGGAATGGATTCTATAAAATTCTTTTAAACGAAAAATTATGAAAAAGAAAACAATAACAATACTCGGCGCGGGAATTTCGGGTTTAACAACTGCATATTGGCTTAATAAAAATGATTACGATGTAACAATACTCGAGTTAAATTCCGAACCGGGTGGTTCTATGCAAACATCTTTCGAGAATGATTTCTTAATTGATTTTGGACCGAACAGCGGACTCGAGACAACCCCGCTCATCCGCCAGGTTGTTGACGAAGTGGGTTTATCTAACGAAATGATTTATGCGAGTGAATCATCAAACAAAAGATACATTTTACGAAACGGAATACTTCACGCGCTTCCTACTTCGCCGCCTGCATTTTTAAAAACAAAATTGTTTTCCACAAAAGCTAAACTACGTTTATTCGCCGAACCGCTCATAGGCAAATCTATGGACGGTTATTACCAAAGCATGAGCGATTTTGTACGCAGAAGATTGGGGCAGGAATTTCTTGATTATGCTATCGACCCATTTGTAAGCGGAGTATTTGCAGGTGATCCAAACAAGTTGAGTGTTAAATCTGCTTTCCCAAAACTTTACCGGTTGGAGGAAGTTTACGGCGGACTAATTAAAGGCATGATTAAAGGCGCAAAAGAAAGAAAGCAAAGAGCCGAAAAATCGAAACAAAACGCAAAAATGTTTTCATTCATAAACGGTATGCAAACTTTTCCAGCAGCCATTGCAAAGAAGTTCAAAGAAAATATTTATTATAACTGTCGAGTAACAAGTGTAGAACGGGAAACGGAGAGTGACGAACCGACAAGATGGAAAGTTATTTATGAAAAAGACGGGCAGCATTTAGAAACAACATCGGATTATGTTCTATCAACTTTACCGGCATACATATCTGCTAATATTTTTAAAGGAATAGACCCGAATCTTTCAGTACATCTTGAAAATATTTATTACCCGCCGGTTATGGTTCTTTATCTTGGATTCAAAAAGGAATCTATCGGTCAAGCGCTTGACGGCTTTGGTTATTTGATTCCTTCAAAAGAAAAGAAAACTTACCTTGGAGCTATTTGGAGCTCAACAATTTTTCCAAATAGAAGTAAAGATGAATTTGCTGCATTTACATTATTTGTTGGCGGTGCACGCGCCCCGCATCTTTTCGAGATGGAGAAGGAAAAATTAATCGGCATTGTTTTAAATGAATTTAAGAAAACAATGCAAATAAACGGCGAACCATTTGTTATGA
>CAZRMG010000124.1:2472-7720 GCA_964601095.1 uncultured Melioribacteraceae bacterium
GAAAACTATTTCGATAAATTTGAGAAAGAAAATTCCGTTTTGTTCCTCGGCGGAAATTACCGCGGCGGCATTTCCGTAGGTGATTGCGTTAAGAACTCTGAAGAAATTTTTAAACGAATTCAGAATGCAGATCGCTCATGAACAGAAATAATCAAAAAAAACGAATTTGAAAGTATTTACCATGATTGTGATGAAATAGAGAAATTGCTTGTTCGCAGTATTAAAACTGCAAAATCGAATTTATAATTCTGCAATCTGCATTCTACATTCTGAAATAATAAGGAGAAAGTGATGGCAAACTATCCCACTAAAAGATTAAGAAGATTAAGATATAACCCTACAGTTCGCGATATGGTACGCGAAACTGTTTTAACAAAGAATGATTTGATCTATCCGCTCTTTGTTGTTCCCGGGGAAAAAGTTAAAACCGAAGTGCGTTCGATGCCCGGCGTTTACAATATGTCTATCGACTTAATCGTTGAAGAATGTAAAGAAGTCGAGCAGCTTGGAATTCCTGCCGTAATTTTATTCGGAATTCCCGAACACAAAGATGAAGTAGGTTCGGGTGCATACGATCCCAATGGAATTATTCAACAAGCCGTACGTGCTATTAAAGCAGCCACAAAAAAACTAGTTGTGATTACAGATGTTTGTTTGTGTGAATACACTTCTCACGGTCACTGCGGAGTTTTGAACGGAGAGAATATTTTAAATGATGAAACTGTTTCATTACTCGCAAAAGAAGCAATAACACACGCAGAAGCCGGTGCCGATATTATTGCACCGAGCGATATGATGGATGGGCGCGTCGCATCAATAAGAAAAGCACTCGATTACAAAGGTTTTTCACATGTTCCGATTATGAGTTATGCAGTAAAATATGCTTCGGGATTTTACGGACCATTTCGGGATGCCGCACAATCGGCGCCCGCATTCGGTGATAGACGTTCACACCAAATGGATGTAGCAAACGGCGAGGAGGCAATACGCGAAGCCGAAAGCGATATTGAAGAAGGCGCGGATATAATTATGGTCAAACCTGCCGGGGCGTATCTTGATGTTATTTGGCGGGTAAAAGAAAAATTCGGAATGCCGACAGCTGCTTATCAAGTAAGCGGTGAATATGCAATGATTAAAGCCGCCGGAAGAAACAACTGGATTGACGAAGAAAGAGTTATGATGGAATCCTTAATTGCAATCAAACGAGCCGGCGCGGATATGATTCTTACTTATTTTGCAAAAGACGTTGTAAAATTTTTAGAAAAAAATTGTTAAAGAAAAGAGTAAGAATAAGATCAAGAATACGAGCAAGAACATGAAATTGGAATTCTTGATCATGCTCTCTCAATAATTTCTGCTCATCCCGGAGAAATATATTTTTAATGAAAGATGAAATTCCAGACAATGAATTAACAACAGTAATTATCCCGCCGGAAGATGGAAGTTTAAAAAGATTCTCGCCTAATATTCGAACAAGATTTACTTTGACGAATACATTCGCCGCACTCCAGCATCCGAATTATAAATTATGGTTTTGGGGACAAATGATTTCCCTTTTCGGGTCATGGATGCATTCAACAGCGTTAGCATTTTTGATTTTTGAATTAACAAAGTCGCCTGCATTTTTAGGTTATGCAGGTTTCGCGGGCGGAATTCCCGCGTGGCTTTTCACTTTTTACGGCGGAGTAATTGCCGATAGATTTCCGCGTAGAACTATTCTAATTTATATTCAGTCCTTTATGATGATAATGGCTTTTACTCTTGCTGTAATGACGTTCACTGAAATTGTAGAGCCATGGCATATTTTAGTTTTCGCATTCCTAATGGGAATTGCAACTTCTATTGATGCGCCGACAAGGCATTCATTTGTTACCGAGCTTGTCGAGAGAAAAAATCTAGTAAATGCAATTGCACTAAATTCAACAATGTTTAATACTGCCACCGCTATTGGACCTGCTCTCGGCGGAATAATTTACGCAATATTTGGACCGGCGTGGTGTTTTACAATAAACGGGTTTTCGTATTTGGCTGTAATAATAAATTTGAACCAAATGAAATTGAATTCATTAAATAATGATGGAATAAAAAAATCAGCTTTCGCAGAATTTATAGAAGCATTTAACTACTTAAAAACACAAAAAAATATTATATCAATTCTTTCGGTTATAGCTATGTTAAGTATTTTCGGCATGAGTCTGGTAACTTTATTCCCTGCTTGGGCTGTTAATATACTTGGCGGTGATTCAACAACAAACGGATTTTTACAATCAGCACGCGGTTTTGGGGCAGTTATATTCGCACTAATAATTGCAACAGCTAGTCATAACATAATTAGAGGAAAGTATTTGATATTCAGTGCAGGTGCAATGCCGGTTATGATATTCATTTTTTCGTTCAACCGTTCACTAATTATTTCACTCTTACTCTTGGTAATTATAGGCGGAATAGTAATTATGCAGTTTAATCTTGCAAACGGTTTAATTCAAACAATGGTAGAAGAAAAATTCCGCGGAAGGGTAATGAGTTTTTATACTTTCAGCTTCTTTGCGCTTTTCCCGCTCGGTTCATTATTGATTGGAAGTTTAGCGGAAACCTTTGGAGTACCTACTGCAATAATTATTAATTCATCCGTTTTGTTTACGTACTTTGTAATATTTTATTTAAAACATCCAGAACTAAAGAGAATTAAGTAACTACAACTCTATTTCCTTCGGATCATTTTCAAGCTCAACAATTCGCCATTCGTTTTCTTCTTTATCGAAGTCGGTTATTTTTTCAAGCGGCACTTTTAAATATTTGCCCCATGCTGTTACAGCAATGTCTCCGTTTTTTAATACAATTTCACCCGTGCCTTCGAACATACGGGAGTTTTCATTTGTTATTCTTCCAACAACTTTTAGCTCTTCGTTTAATGGAATAGGTTTTTTGAATTTCACATTCAAATCTATTGTAACTCCCCATACCTCTTCCTCATACTTGTTCAAGATTGCACGACCGATTGTTTCATCCAAAATAGCAGAAGCAATACCGCCGTGCAACCTGCCGGGATAACTTTGGTGCTCTTCCGACGGTGTGAACAATGCTACAAGTTCTTGTGATTCCGTAACATAAAAATGCGCTTGAATTCCAAATTTGTTTTTTAGTCCGCAGACAAAACACAACTTAGAATTATTTTGTTTACCAACAATTTTATGAACCATAAAAATTCCTGTAAAATATTAATCTACAATAAAAAGTTTTACACCTGTTTCAGTGTGAGAGCGGTGTTCTCCGTCAAAGTCGTCAACTTGGTACGAACAACCTTTCTTAATAATAAATTTGCGGCCGTCTTTTAATTCGGTTGTCATTTCCCCTTCGAGGATTAAAATGATATGACCTTTCTTGCACCAATGATCGGCAAAGTAACCAGGAGTGTACTCAACCATCCTAACGCGGATATTACCTTTCTTAAAAACTTTCCAAATTGCTTTGCCTGTTACCCCCGCGTGTTCTTCAGTTTCAACATTATCCCAATCAATTACAGTAAATGGAACATCTTTAATTTCCATAAATCCCCCTTTGTAAAAAATTTTTCTGCACAAAATTAAGCAATCTTTATTTCACATTATAAAATGTTTTTAATGATTTTACTTATAACTATTTTGCGATAGAAATATTGATGATTAAAAAAGTTTGGAGAAGTAATGAATACAATTATTAGCGAAGAATTATTTGAAGAAGCAAAAAAATATATTCCGGGCGGAGTAAATTCTCCCGTACGCGCGTTTAAATCCGTAGGCGGTACACCGCGTTTTATGCAGAAGGGTTACAGCTCAAAAATGTTTGATGTTGACGGCAACGAATATATCGATTACATAGGCAGCTGGGGTCCACATCTTTTCGGACATAATCCATCCCTTATTAAAAATGCGCTAATTAGTGCTATTGAAAACGGTACAAGTTTCGGCGCTCCGACAGAGATTGAAGTTAAAATGGCAAAGTTAATTTGCGAGCTTGTTCCTTCAATAGAAATGGTGAGAATGGTAAACAGCGGCACAGAAGCGACAATGAGTGCGATACGAGC
The DNA here is from genome assembly GCA_964601095.1 of uncultured Melioribacteraceae bacterium. Lineage (GTDB taxonomy): Bacteria > Bacteroidota > Ignavibacteria > Ignavibacteriales > Melioribacteraceae > JAEWUC01. The sequence continues at coordinate 6,536 of CAZRMG010000124.1, forward strand.
CGCGCGCGGATTTACAGGAAAAGAAAAGATCATTAAATTCGAGGGTTGTTATCACGGACACGGCGATTTCTTTTTAATCAAAGCCGGAAGCGGGGCTTTAACTTTTGGAGTACCTACTTCTCCCGGAGTTACAAAAGGAAATGCCGCCGATACTCTTGTTGCCGATTTCAACAACATCGAATCAGTAAAAAAATTAGTACTGCAAAACAAGAATGAAATTGCTGCTGTAATTGTAGAACCTGTAGTTGGAAATATGGGCACGGTTCGCGCTGATGATTCTTTCATAAATAATTTACGAACTCTCTGTTCCGAAGAGAATATTGTTTTAATATTCGACGAAGTGATGACCGGTTTCCGGTTGTCCAAAGGCGGAGCGCAGGAAATACTCGGCATTAAACCCGATCTATCAACATTCGGTAAAATTATCGGCGGAGGTTTACCCGTTGGCGCGTACGGAGGTAAAAAAGAAATTATGGAGATGGTTTCTCCGAGCGGACCTGTTTATCAAGCGGGGACATTGAGCGGTAATCCTTTAGCGATGAATGCCGGCTTTGCGGCGTTATCTTATATTAAAGAGAATCCCGATGTTTATAAAACTCTCGAAGAAAAATCTGCGTATTTAGAAAATGGACTTAAAGAAGGATTAAAATCAATCGGGAAGAATTATCAATTTAACCGTGTTGGTTCAATGATGACTTTATTTTTTACTGAAGAGCCGGTTACGGATTTCAACAGCGCCGTAAAATCCGATACAAAACTTTATGCAAAATATTTTACAGGAATGTTGAACAAAGGTATTTATTTGCCGCCGGCGCAGTTCGAGGCAATGTTTGTTTCAACTGAACATTCTAAGAAAGATTTGGATAAAACAATCGATTGTAGTTTGGGAGCTTTGAGTGATTTATAAATTAAACAGCTGCCAGCTTTTTAATTATTGATTTCGCGTCAACATAATTCCAATCTTCTTCTTCGTAAACGCGCTGGTAAAAATCGCATTTGGCGCATTCGGCTAAACGCAATGCTAAGATTGCATTTGATTTTCCATTACAAGAAGTGCCTGAAATTCCCCAGCATGCCCTTCCGCCGTTTTTACCGTAATTAACATTATCAAGTTTTATTTCCGTTGCGGCCGGGCAAACTCCCAATTCTTCGGCTTTTGTTCCCCCGGGTTCCCTTCCGCATTTT
>CAZRMG010000125.1:0-7665 GCA_964601095.1 uncultured Melioribacteraceae bacterium
GAGATACTTCCGTTTTTAAAATAGAATTCATTTGTCTCAATTTCAAATTAACATTGATTTTTTTTTGAAAATGTAAAATCGGCTAAAAAAGCTTAAAACCTTCCAAATAAAAACAGCAGCCGACAAATTCCTAAGTTTTTAAGCTAAAAACGGAGCCCCAAAAAGTTGCTTCGTTTTTGTTTGGCAAAGTATTTTATGCTGTCTATTTTTGATCTGACAAAATTACAATTTGTCATTATGTTTGCCGGAAGTTTACGACCTAAACATTCGGGCTTTATTCACAAATCAATTTCAGAATAGAGGTAACCATGAAAAGCAAAGAGTTCAATCCTTTCGAGATGGCTCAAGCTCAGTTTGACAAAGTTGCCGGGATATTAAATCTCGATGAAGCAACGAGAGAAATTTTACGTAATCCTTTGAGGGAATATCATTTTAGTATTCCGGTAAAAATGGATGACGGAACAACAAAAGTATTTAGAGGATTCAGAGTACAACATAACGATGCACGCGGACCATCGAAAGGCGGTATCCGTTTTCATCCCCACGAAACAATTGATACTGTTAAAGCGCTTTCAATGTGGATGACATGGAAATGCGCAGTTGTTAATATTCCGCTCGGCGGAGGTAAAGGCGGCGTTATCTGCGATCCGCATCATCTTAGCATGAAAGAACAAGAACAAATTTGTCGCAACTGGGTTCGTCAACTTGCGAAAAACGTTGGACCGGTAAACGACGTTCCGGCACCCGATGTAATGACAAACGCTCAGCACATGCTTTGGATGCTTGATGAATTTGAAACAATTCACGGCGGAAGATACCCCGGCTTTATTACGGGTAAACCTGTTGGAATGGGCGGTTCTCTCGGTAGAACAGAAGCAACGGGCTACGGAGTTATTTTTACTCTTCGCGAAGCATTGAAAGAAATGGGAATTAGACCTGAAGATACAACAGCAAGCGTTCAAGGTTTTGGAAACGTTGCTCAATATGCAATTGATCTTTACAACCAGCTTGGTGGTAAAGTAATTTGTGTCTCAAGCTGGGATCAAAAAGATCAATGCTCATATTCATTCAAAAGAAAAAGCGGCGTTAATAAGGATGAATTATTAAAAATTACAGATAAATTCGGCGGTATTGATAAAGCAAAAGCTAAGGAATTAGGTTACGAAGTTTTGGATGGCGATGCATGGATTGAACAAGATGTTGAAATTTTAATTCCGGCAGCTTTGGAAAATCAAATACGCGAAGACAATGTTAAAAAGATTAGTTCAAAAGTTAAAATTATTGCCGAAGGTGCTAACGGCCCAACAACGCCAGAAGCTGATAAAGTAATTCAAGAGAAAGGAATATTTATGATACCCGATTTCCTTGCAAACGCGGGCGGCGTTACTTGCAGCTACTTTGAACAAGTTCAATGCAATATGAATTATTATTGGGAACGCGACGAAGTACTTGGCAAACTTGATGTTAAAATGACATCTGCTTATTTGGCAGTAAGCGAACTTGCTCGCAAAAGAAATCTTTATATGCGCGATGCAGCTTATGTAATTTCTGTAAGCCGTGTTGCTCAAGCATGCAAGGATAGAGGTTGGGTATAATATATTATATAACGATGTTTGTTGATTTTTGAATTGTAGTTAATCTCAATCATTTTTATTAGTTTTAGCCGGGAGTTGATTAAATCAGTTCCCGGCTTTTTAATTTATTCGGAAACTATGCAAAAAGAAATCGTCAATAATTCCATTCCAAATTTCGATAGAAATAATAAAGAGCAGAATTTCTCTGCCATCGGAATAGGTTCTTTAGGCGGCAAGGCAAGCGGATTGGTGTTTATCAATCAAATACTTCAGCAAAAATTTAAGCAAGATGAATTCCCTTCGATAAAATTAACGCTTCCTAAAATGACAGTGTTACGTACCGGCGTGTTCGATTCGTTCATGGAAAAGAATGATTTGTATGATTTTGTATTGAAGGAAGAATCGGATATTAGAATTGCAGACAAATTTTTAAAAGCAGATCTTCCGGCAGAAATATTGGGCGATCTTCGTTCATTAATTGAAAATGAAAAAACTCCTCTTGCCGTTCGATCCTCAAGCATGCTCGAAGATGCCAAATACGAACCGTTTGCGGGGGTTTATTCGACCAAAATGATTCCCAACAATCAACCGGGAATTGATAATAGATTCACAAAACTTTTGGAAGCTATAAAATTTGTTTTCGCTTCAACATATTTTCGCGCGGCAAAAAATTATTTTAAATCATCTTCGCATAAAATTGAAGATGAAAAAATGGCTGTTATAATCCAGAATGTTGTTGGGCAAAATTACAACATGCGTTTTTATCCCAATATTTCGGGTGTTGCGCGTTCATATAATTTTTACCCTGTTGGTAAATCTAAACGAGAACACGGTGTTGTTAATCTGGCTCTCGGTCTCGGCAAAACAATTGTCGACGGAGGAATCTCATGGATTTACTCTCCGCAATATCCCAAATCGCCGCCGCCTTTTAATGATCCTAAAGACATTCTTAAATCAACACAAAATAATTTTTGGGCAGTTAATCTTAATCCGGTAGTTAATTATGATCCAACAAAAGAAACGGAATATCTATCGTTGTTAAAGCTTAATGATGCCGATTACGATAATAACTTAACACATATCGCCTCTACTTATGATGCGCAATCTGATAGAATTGAAATGGGAGTTGGAAGAGAAGGACCTCGTATTATTAATTTCTCCCCGCTGCTTCATTTAAACAAATTTGGTTTCAACGATTTGATAAAAAGAATATTATTAACCTGCGAAGAAGCTTATAATAATCCGGTGGAGATTGAATTCGCAGCTACTATTTCAAAAAGCTCAGAATTACTGAATTTTGCTTTCCTGCAAGTTAGACCGATGGTTATTTCAACAGAGGTGGTTGATATCGAAAAAGGAAACGACAACAAGAATATTTTGGTAGAAAGTTCAAAAGTGATGGGCAACGGAACATTTCAAAATATTTTTGATGTTGTGTTTGTTAAACCCGAAATGTTTGATAAGAAAAACACAACAAAAATTGCAGAAGAAATAGAATCAATAAACAAAAAACTTGTTGAAGAAAATAAACCGTATGTTTTAATCGGTTTCGGAAGATGGGGAAGCAGCGATCCATGGCTCGGAGTACCTGTTGAGTGGGGGCAAATATCCGGCGCAAAGGTAATTGTTGAGTCAACTTTGTTTGATATAAATGTTGAATTAAGCCAGGGCTCACATTTTTTCCATAACATTAACAGTTTTAATGTTAGCTATTTTTCAATAAATTATGACGAAAAGTTTAAGATAGATTGGAACTGGCTGCATGAACAAGAAATTGTAAACGAAAAAATATTCTCAAAACATGTAAAACTAAAAAATTCTCTCTTAATAAAAATAGACGGTAGAACCGGTCGAGGAATAATATGGAAGTCCATTCCAATAAAGATAAAGTAATTGTTGACAGCACCGCGATTGAAAATCTTGTGCTCGAACTACAGGAAAGGGCAAAAGAATTAAATTGCCTTTATATAATTGAAGAGAATTTAAATCGCTCCGATATTACTTTACGCCAAGCGTTTCATACTGTTATAAACGCAATTCCCCAAGGATTTCAATATCCAAATCTTTGCAGACCTAAACTTGTTTATGGAGACATAGTTTATCAAATCCAGGATTTTGAAGAAACAAAATGGGTTCTTACTTCCGACATAATTGTTCAAGAACGGATACTCGGTAAATTATCGGTTTATTATTTGGAAGAAGTTTCGCATTCTGATCTCGGCCCGTTTTTAAAAGGTGAAAAAAGATTACTCGATACAATCGCGGAACGCCTCGGGCATTTTATACTTCATCAAAAATTAAAAAATGTTTTTAACGAATTAAAAAATGTTCGGGAAAGTGTTGACGGCAGGAGAAAAGGTGAATGGCGTATTGTTTTGGATATGATTCGCAAAACTGATCCAAATCTTTTCATGAATTTGATGAAAAAGATGCTTTACCTGTTATGTTGGAAAGGCGTTGAAGAAGCCGAAATGCTTATGAAAAATGCAAATACTGCAAGGCGCAACGTATCAGATACATTGAATGAGGAAGATGAGAACAAACCGATTAAGAAAATGATTGTTAACTATGACGATTATGTTGAAACAATTCAACGACTCGCGGATGAAAATTTACCCGATGAAATAATTTTAAGCAGAATTCAAAAGTGGATTCAGGAAGATAAATCAAGCGCACTTATAAAAGTTGTTGACAGCCAGGATACTTCATTGACTGAAATTGCAGACGCCATTAGAAAGTATTATCATATGGCGCCGGAAAAATTCGAACTTCCGCCTTCTACAATAAAAGGTCTCCGTGTTTCACTTTTGCGAAGATTTTTTACGGATCAGCTTGATTTCATATCAATTGCTAAAGAGTATGTTAAACTAACTGATTTTTACAGACTAATAGATAAAATGATTTATCCGCCCGGAAGCCATGGAAAACTCGGCGGTAAAAGTGCCGGTTTATTTATGGCTTATCATATTTTACAACAGGAAGCGGAAAATGAAGAAATTCTAAAAGATGTAAATATTCCTAAAACTTGGTACTTAACTTCGGATTGCGTTTTATATTTTATGCAGCACAATAATCTTGAAGAAGTTCTCGAACAAAAATATAAAGAGATTGATGAAGTCAGAATTGAATATCCCCATGTCGTACAGCTTTTTAAAAATTCCGAATTTCCACCCGACCTTGTTAAAGGATTATCTGTTGCTCTTGATGATCTCGGTGATAAACCGCTTATTGTTAGAAGTTCAAGTTTGCTTGAAGACCAAATTGGCGCTGCTTTTTCGGGCAAGTATAAAAGTCTTTTTCTCGCAAACCAGGGCTCAAAAATACAACGGCTTGCCGCATTGATCGACGCAATTGCTGAAGTTTACGCATCAACATTCAGCCCCGATCCTATTGAATACAGAGCCGAACGCGGACTCCTTGATTTTCACGAAGAGATGGGTGTAATGATTCAGGAAGTTATCGGTACAAAAATGGGGGATTATTTTCTTCCCGCTTATGCTGGCGTTGCTTTCAGCAATAATGAATTCAGATGGTCGCCGAGAATTAGAAGGGAAGACGGACTTGTACGACTCGTTGCCGGATTGGGTACACGTGCAGTAGATCGATTGAGCGATGATTACCCAGTTCTAGTTTCACCGGGGCAACCGAGTTTAAAAGTAAATGTCTCGCGCGAAGAAATGATTCGTTATTCTCCAAAAAAAATTGATGTGATAAATTTAAAAACTAACGAATTTGAAACTGTACCTATCCATGATTTAATTGAAGAGCATCCGCAGAATTTTCCGGCGTTTGAAAATGTTTTTTCCGTATTACACGGAACAATGCTGCGCCAGCCGATGACTTATGAATTTGATGAATTGAATAAGGAATATATTGTTACTTTCGATGGTTTAATTAACAAAACAAATTTCTTGAAGAGAATTGATGTAATCTTAAAAACATTGCAGACAAAAATGAAAACACCCGTTGATATTGAATTTGTTTGCGATGGAAAAGATTTATACCTGCTTCAATGCCGACCGCAAAGTTATTCCGGCGACAATGTTTCCGATGCAATCCCTAATGACATACCGAAAGAAAAAATTGCTTTTACCGCGAACAAATATATTTCAAACGGGCGTGTGCCCCAGATTACCCATATTGTTTATGTTGATCCTCAAAAATATTCCGGGCTTGAGAATCGCGATAGAATATTAATGGTTGGGCGTGCGGTTGGAAAGTTGAATAAACTTTTGCCGAAACGTAAATTTATTTTGATGGGACCCGGGCGATGGGGAAGCCGCGGAGATATTAAACTTGGAGTAAGCATTACTTATTCTGATATTAACAACACTGCAATGCTTATTGAAATTGCCCGAAAGAAAGGAAATTATGTACCCGATCTTTCATTCGGTACTCATTTCTTCCAGGATCTTGTTGAAGCGAACATCAGGTATCTTCCATTATATCCCGATGAAGAAGAAAATATTTTTAATGATGCATTCTTCAAAAACTCCAAAAATATAATTTCAGAACTTACAACCGATTTTGACGAACTCGGCGATACAGTAAAAGTTATTGATGTTCTTTCGGAAACAGACGGCATGATTTTAAAAGTACTAATGAACGCTGAACAGGATCTTGCCTATGGAGTATTTGAAAAACCATTTATTGAGGAAATTGTTGAGAAAGAAATTAAACAATTAGCCGATGATCATATAGGCGATCACTGGCGTTGGCGAATGAAAATGGCCGAGAAAATTGCCGCTGAACTAGACGGTGAAAAATTCGGCGTGTACGGTTTATTTGTTTTTGGAAGTACAAAAAATGCTTCTTCGGGTCCGAGCAGTGATATTAATTTAATCGCGTATGTTGATCGAACTATATGTGATATTGAAAAATTACAACTTTGGTTCGAAGGATGGAGTTTATGTTTATCGGAAATGAATTATCTTCGCACCGGTTATAAAATTGAAAAGTTTTTGGATTTAAATATCATAACCGATGAAGATATCAAAGCTAAATCGAGAATAGCTCTAAAAATAAATTCAATAACGGATGCGGCGCGTTCATTAAAAATGAAGAGCGTATTCAACAAAAATTAGTTTGCTAATTTTGTATAAATATTCACGCAGATGATAAAATATTAAAAATATTTATTGATTCTTTTGGAAAGTTTATTATTTTTGCAATCAAATATTAGAAGAAGATATGAACGCAAAAGTTTATTCGGCACATCATCACAACCATCATTGGAATAATCCTTTATAAGGCGCCGGTAGACTTTAAAAAATTGAAATAGTTAACTGAATATAAACCCCGGCGAATGTCGGGGTTTTTTTGTTTTATGGAGAAGAAATGATATTAAACGGAAATTTAAAATTGGCAGTTCAGAAAAAAGGAAGATTGACGGAAAAAACATTGCAGCTTTTGCGAAACTGCGGTTTGGACATCGAAGATTATAACGAAAGATTAATAATAAGTGCACGTAATTTTGAACTTGATTTATTGTTTCTCCGTGATGACGACATTCCGGAATATGTACAGGACGGTGTTGCGGATATCGGTGTAGTCGGTGAAGATGTTCTTTACGAACGTAGTTCCGATGTTGATGTTATCCGAAATCTTGGTTACGGGAAATGCAGACTTGCTCTAGCTGTGCCGGAAGGAAAAGAATTAAAGAATATAAAAGAATTGGAAGGACAAAAAATCGCAACATCATTTCCTAATCTTCTAAAATCATTTCTTGATAAAAATGATATTAAGGCAAAGATAGTTGAGATTAGCGGATCTGTAGAAATTGCACCTTCGCTCGGTGTCGCGGATTATATTTGTGATTTGGTTTCAACCGGGAACACGCTCAAATTAAACAAACTTGTTAAATCGTTTGATGTTTTTTCTTCACAAGCAGTTTTAATTGCAAATAAAAACTTAACTGATGATACCAATAAAAAAACAATATTGGAAAATTTGCTTGTAAGAATTGATTCTGCATTACGAGCAAAAACTTCAAAATATTTAATGATGAACGTACCGAAAGTTTCTCTTATCGAAATAGAAAAAATTATTCCTTCGTTAAAAAGTCCGACTATTGTTCCTTTGGCTGATGAAG
>CAZRMG010000126.1:0-7602 GCA_964601095.1 uncultured Melioribacteraceae bacterium
ACTCTATCAATGATTACTGGATCAATCAAAGGGCAGTCCGATGGAATTTTAACTACTGCATCTGCGTTAAATTTTTTACTTGCTTGATAATGGCGGTCAAGCAAATCCGTTAAATGCCCGCGGAAGCAAGTTAAGTTGTTTTCTTCGCAAAGTTTTTCGATTGAATCGTCATCGGGATTTGTTGAAGTGGCGATAACGAGCTGTCCGATCAATTTTGCTTTTTGAACCCGTTCTATCATTCTTAATAAAATCGGTTTGTCAAGTACCGGCAACATAACTTTTCCGGGCAAACGCGATGAGGACATTCTTGCTTGTATAATAGAGACTATATTCATTTACAATATTGATAAAAATATATCTGATTTATTATAACCATTCTACACTCAACATTCATCTCTCTACACTCGCCTCTCATGCAGTTTTCAAGTCGAAGGTTTCGTGTATTTGTTCTAAAGATTTACCCCGCGATTCTATAAAATATCTTCCGATGCTCGCAATTCTTTCTGCAGATGTTCCGTTATTTTGAATCGGTGTCAGTTTCTTTAAATCATCCAGATTAAAATATGAATGAACTTCCTTCTTCAGTGCCATGCCGATATAAACAACAGAAGAATATTTTGTTATCAGTACGTCGCAATTTGCTATCATGTGGTTTGTGTTGCCTTCTTGAAAGACCAATGCGCCGGGTGCGTATTTATTTATTTCCGTTTTTGCACGTTCAAACTTTTCATTAGGATGAAGTTTAAAAATTATCTGTTTCCCGTTTGCGATTTTAACGCAGTCAAGTATAAATTTTTTCCTGTTTTCGTAGCGAAAAGTTTCGCGCATATCGGAAGTAGCAACAAGCACGTAATTTTTATGCGGGAAATTATTGTTCAGGAATTGCTTTGCATTGTCGAAGTTGGGAATGCCTGTAACAACAATTTTTTCCGGTTTGGCTCCCTTTCTTATAAATAGTTCTTTATAACCTTCAGAGGCAACGCAGAAAATATCGTAAAGATTGGAAGTTCCCATTGCGGAAGTACTTGCCGCCCAGCGGGGGAAATTAAAATACTTAACTAAATAGAAAACAAAATTTTCGGGGTCGGTCATCCCTTCCTGAACAAGAATTAATTTTTTATTGCGGATGTTCTTGGGAACTATAAGATCTGCACACGTGAATACAAGATCGTAATCGTTTGAACTGCCTTTATAATCAACTTGCAAATTATTATCTGAAAGGAATTTTTCTGTTTGCCGTTTGAAATTTCCGCCTAAAATGCAAAAATCCAAAATCCCTGTTTCTGCCGCTTTGCCAACAATCCCGTCGGAATAATAAGGCGAGAACCAGCAATCATAATCATGGAGATGTTTAGATATTTGAAACATCATTGTAGTTTGATTTAGAGAGCCGCCGATAAATAATATTTTTTTCTTCATATATAATTATGAGTAAATGGAAAACAATGTTACGAAAGTTACATCCTCTATTGTTAACGGTATGTTAAGTATGGATTAATAAATTGTTATGCAAAACCCAAATGTTCTTAATGATTACTTAACAGCGAGTTTATTATGGCTTAACATTAAGCCCATATATTTGTATAATATAAATTACGACACATAATGAAAATAGCCCACATTTCGGACCTGCATCTTTGCAGCAAGTTTAAAAAAGAAAATATTGCTAAAACTAAAAAAATAATAATGCACGCCCTCGATAACGGGGCTGATCATTTTGTTTTTACCGGCGATATATCCGATAACGCTAATCAAAATGACTTTTTAATACTAAGAAAGATTTTAGAAACATACAAACTACTGCGCGCAGACAAAGCATCGATTGTAATAGGCAACCACGATATTTTCGGCGGAGTACAAACAGCGCACGATGTTCTAAATTTCCCGTCCAAATGTGCCAAGACAAATTATAAAGATAAAGTGAAAAAATTTTTCGAGCATTTTGAGGAACTATTCGAAAACGCTTTTTTCCCCGATGATAATAATCCGTTCCCTTTTGCTAAGGAAATTGAAGATCTTCTTTTGATAGGAATAAATTCAATTGACGAATACTCAAGAATAAAAAACCCTTTTGCATCTAACGGACATGTGTTGAAAACACAAAGAGAAAATATTCAAAAAATCTTGAATGTGAACAGGTTTGCCGAGAAGTTTAAAGTTGCTATGATACACCATCATTTTTTTAAGGACGACAACGAAGCGAAGAGTTCTGAAAATTCATTATGGAATACAATAGAAAATTTTACTATGAAATTAAGAGGCAAGAAAAAGTTGTTAAAGTTATTCAAGGAAAATGATATTGGTTTAGTGCTTCACGGTCATAGTCATGAATTTAAGAATTACGACCGCAAGGGAATAAAATTTTTAAATGCCGGTGCCGCAATCGATAATGAAAAAGATAACCAAGCCGGTGTGTTTATGATTGACATATCGGAAAACAAAATAAATGTAAATCTTGAAGTGCTGGATAGAGAAAATGTTTTTACAAGTATAATTTCAAATAATGAAGTTTTTATCCCTTCATTTACCCATCAACTATAGAATATTTACTATCCTTATTTTCTCAAATAATAATTCTCTTTTCCAAAAATTGAAATTAAAAAAATAAATCCGCTCCGATTAACGGATTATATTTTGCTAATAATACCAAAATCAAATAATAATTAGTAACCTATTCACAAGCATAAATGAATTTTATTGGCATAATATATGTCCGTAAGTGTCGTCTATTCTAAAAAATGAGATAGAAATATGTTTTCATCGAATCATCACGGTACCTTTCAAGGCGGAATTCACCCAAACGAACAAAAAGAATTAAGCGAAGATTTAGCATTCGAAAAGATGCCCGCGCCCAAACAAATTATTATTCCACTTTCACAGCATGCAGGCAAACCGGCAAAACCTCTTGTTAAAAAAGGCAGTGAAGTAAAAGCAGGCGAAGTTATTGCAGAACAGGAAGGATTTGTCTCTTCGCCGATACATAGCCCGGTGGCGGGGAAGGTGTTGAAAATAACATCGAGCATTACACCCAACGGCGCTTTAAAAGAATCAATAATTATTGAACCAAATGAATCGGATGAAATTATAAAAATGCCAGGATTGAAATTTGATTCAGTCACTCAGGAAGAAATTAAAGAAAGAGTTAAATCGGCTGGGATAGTTGGACAGGGCGGTGCGGCATTTCCAACATATGTAAAATTATCGCCGCCTGCAGATAAAAAAATTGACTATGTAATAATTAACGGCTGCGAGTGCGAACCTTATCTTACGCGCGATTACCGTTATATGCTTGAAAGAACCGATGATTTGATTTCCGGTTTACGTTTGATTATGAAAAGCATAGGCGTTAATAAAGGAGTTATTGGAATTGAGGACAATAAACCTGTTGCAATACAAAAACTGAAAGATGCCGCAAAAAATATTTCGGAAGTTTCAATAGAAGTTTTGAAAACAAAATACCCGCAAGGCGCTGAAAAGATGCTTATAAAAGCCGTGACTGGAAAAGAAGTTCCTCCCGGCAAATTACCTTTCGATGTTGGATGCATTATTCAAAATATCGGAACAGCAATTGCGATTCATGATGCAGTAGTAAATGGATTACCTCAACTCACTGCGGCTTTAACTGTTTCTGGAAAAGGAATTAATCAACCTAAGAATTTAATTGTAAATGTTGGTACACCGATTAGCGATGTACTTGAATATTGCAGCGGAGTGAAAGACGATGCGGTAAAAGTTGTCGTCGGCGGACCAATGATGGGAGTTGCCCAATTTGATTTTTCGGCGCCTGTTATGAAAGCAACATCGGGTATCCTTGTTCTTACGGAAAAAGAAATAAATAATCATCCGCAGACAAATTGTTTGCGCTGCGGTAAATGTGTTGAGGTTTGTCCGCTTAATTTAATCCCGACAAAACTTGCGCGGTTAAGCCAGCTCGAAAAATATGAAGATGCCGAAGGATTGAATATTACTGTTTGTATGGAATGCGGAACTTGCACATTTACTTGTCCCGCGAATATTCCGCTTGTTCAATGGATTCGTTTGGGTAAACAGAAAGTAATGGCTATGCAAAGAGAAAGACAAACTGCATAATTTTTTCTTGCTCTTGTTCGTGTTCTTGATCTTAAAACTCAATAGAATTAAAGCAAGGTCAAGAATAAGATTATGAGCTCGCCCCGATGAAGCCGTGCCTGCCTCGCCTTAAAGTCGAGTCAAGGTGTGAGGCGAAGCTGGCAAGATGGATGAAAATATATATGGAGCAATTAGGACAGAAATTTTTTTGAATAAATTATTGTGAATATGGAAACTACAACAGCTAATCCAAATTACAAATTAGAACTCACAAGTTCTCCGCACGTTCATTCGCGGTGGTCAACAAAACAGGCGATGTGGTTTGTTGTTATTGCGCTTTTACCTGCTTTGATTTCATCCGTGATTTTCTTTGGACCTTATCAACTTGTGATTGTTCTGACAAGCATTTTATTTTGTTTGGGTACGGAAGTCGCAATTAAAAAAATTAGGAAAAGAAATTTAAGTTATGAAGACGGCAGCGCTGTTATAACAGGCATTTTGCTTGCGCTGGTTTTACCGCCAAATTTCTCTTTGTCGGGTACTGCAATTGGTGCCGTATTTTCAATCGCTATCGGTAAAGAAATTTTCGGCGGACTCGGCTACAATATTTTTAACCCGGCACTTGCAGGACGTGCCTTTTTGCAGGCAGCATTCCCAGTTGCAATGACAACATGGTCAAAACCAAATTTTGCCATAGATTCAATTACCTCTGCAACACCGCTCTCTGCTTATAAGTTTGATAAAGTTTTAACACAAATCCCGCAAATGATTGTAGGCAATACCGGCGGCTCAATCGGCGAAACTTCGGCAATAGCAATTTTACTGGGAGGCATCTTCTTAATTGTTGTGGGAATAGTTAATTGGCGCGTACCGGTTGCAATGATTTTAGGAATGGTTTTTACTTCGGGAATTTTTTGGATTATCGACCCGGCAAAGTATCCCGATCCGCTTTTTCAAATTTTTGCAGGAGGATTTTTGCTCGGTACATTTTTCATGGCAACTGATTGGGTAACATCTCCAATTACCAAAAAAGGAATGTGGATTTTCGGCGTTTGCATTTCGATACTTGTATTTACGATTAGAACATTCGGCGGACTGCCCGAAGGAGTAATGTATGCAATATTGATTATGAACGGATTCGTTCCGATAATAAATAGATTTACTGCGCCAAAAGTTTTCGGAGGTGCAAAATGAAAACTGTAATTCACATGGTTGCAACACTTACAATCATCGGCATTATTGTCGGCGGCTTGCTGTTTATTGTCAGCGATTGGGCAAATCCTCTTATCGCTGCTAATCAAAAAGCTGAAACTGAAAAAGCAATCTTCCTTGTTCATCCCGAAGGAAAAGCATACGAAGCCGTAAAGGCCAAAGGCATTGAAGCATATAAAGTTTTTGACGATCAAAAAAATCTTGACGGGTATTCTCTCGTTTATGAAGGCAACGGTTTTCAAGGTAAAATAAGAATGATGATCGGTTTGACGAGTGATTTAAATGAAATTACATCAATAGAAATTCTTGAACAGGTAGAAACGCCGGGATTGGGAAGCGTTATTACAGGCGATAATTTTAGAGGTCAATTTAAGGGTTTACAAACAACACCATCTGTTAATTGGGTGAAAAATGAAACTCCCGATCAACCTAATGAAATACAGGCAATTACCGGCGCAACAATTTCTTCAAAATCAGTTGTTGCTATTATTAATAGCGGAATTGAAAAATTACGCCAGCTTAATGAGCGGGGTGAATTATGAAAAAACAAGTAACACTTTGGCGCGAATTTTTTAAAGGTATTTGGGAAATAAATCCAACCTTCAAACAAATTTTAGGAATGTGCCCTACTCTTGCCGTTACTGTTTCACTTATGAATGGAATAGCAATGGCGCTTGCAACAACATTTGTACTTGTCCTTTCAAGTTTGTTGATTTCAATTATCCGCAAATTAATTCCAAACCAAGTTAGAATAGCGGCTTACATAGTTGTGATCGCAACGTTTGTAACTATTGCTGATCTTGTAATGAAAGCAAAATTTCCGGAACTAAGTAAATCGCTCGGCCCTTTCATTCCGCTAATTGTTGTTAATTGTATTATTCTAGGAAGGGCCGAAGCATTCGCTTCTAAAAATAGTCCGTTAAGATCCGTACTTGATGCACTCGGCAACGGCGCGGGATTTTTACTTTCGTTAGTTGTTATAAGCGGTATAAGAGAATTAATCGGTTCGAGATCATTGCTCGGTTATCAAGTTTTGCCGAATGCGTTTGAACCTTTGCTTGTTATGATTCTTCCAGCCGGAGCTTTTATTACTCTCGGTTTATTAATGGGTTTTGCAAATGCTTATCAGGATAGAAAAAAGAAATTGGAACAACTATCATTGATACAAAAATATAGAAAACCTTCTCAACCTGTAATAATTAAAGAACAGGAAGGATAATATGAACTTGATAATAATTTTTATATCCGCCGCCATTGTAAATAATTTTGTACTCGCGATGTTTCTCGGCATTTGCCCGTTCATTGGAGTTTCAAATAAAACATCATCGGCAATTTCGATGGGTATGGCTACAACATTCGTAATGGTTTTAACCGCAATGGTAAGCTGGTTATTGTACTTTTTAGTTTTGGTTCCGTATCATTTAGAGTTTTTGCAAATACCATCATTTATCCTTGTTATCGCATCTCTTGTTCAGTTTGTAGAAATGGTAATTAAAAAAGTAAGCCAGCCGCTCTACCGCGCGCTCGGAATTTTTCTTCCATTGATTACTACAAACTGTGCAATACTTGGATTAGCATTACTTCTCGTTATGCGTGAATATACTTTTTTAGAAAGCATTTCATTTGGATTGGGTGCAGGCGCCGGTTTTACACTTGCGCTGGCAATTATGGCTGGAATTAGAGAAGAACTTGAATTAGCCGATGTTCCAAAAGCATTCAAAGGCGCACCAATTACATTGATTACAGCAGGGTTGCTTGCATTAGCTTTCATGGGTTTTGCCGGAATGATTTAAAAGATGAAACGAAATATTCTAAAATATATTGTTCTGTTTTCGATATTTATTTTTTCTTGCACAGAAAAAAATGAAACCATAAAACGTTCCACTGTTGCAATGGGAACGGTTATGGAAATTCAAATCCGCGGAATTGACGAACAATCAGCAAACAAAGCGATCAATGAATCATTTAAAGAATTTAAACGTCTCGATACTCTATTTTCTACTTATCTTAAAAATAACGAGATGTGGAGAATTAACAACTCAGTTTCCGATACTATTACTGTGAACGAGGAATATTTCTTTATTCTAAAAAAATGCGATCAACTTTGGGATGAAACAAACGGAGCGTTTGACCCGGCAATCGGAAATATTATTGATGTTGTTGGATTCGAAAAAGGAAACCCAAAATTACCTTCACCTGAAATGATTAAAGAAGCATTGAAGAAAACCGGGTGGAAAAAAATAGAATTAGTTGAACCGAATATTTTGATAAAGCCATCTCAAATAAAACTAAGTTTTAACGCATGCATACCCGGTTATGCGG
>CAZRMG010000127.1:0-2541 GCA_964601095.1 uncultured Melioribacteraceae bacterium
CTGCAAAAGGCGTTTATGTAAAGAGTGTTTATCTTTCGTCAACTATGGGGCCTGGTTTAAGGATATCCAAAGACGAAGCTGCTCTAGCTGTTAAATAAAAAAAGTTTACGCACTCATTCCGGTTGTGAACGGAATGTAAAAATGCTTCTAACCGACTGGTTGTTTTATTAACAGATTAAAGAACTGGAAATAATCGGGAAAACGATGAAAAAATCTGAAAAAGTAGAAATCATTGAAGAAATTAAAGAACTTGTAAAAAACTCATCCGGGATGTTCTTGGTAAACTACAGCGGTGTTAATGTAGCAGATATTAACAAGCTTAGATCCAGCTTCATCAAAGATGGTGTTAAATACAAAGTTCTTAAAAATACGTTGTTCAAAAAAGCACTTGAGCAATTAGGCGGCTACGAAAAATTTAACGACCAATTGGTTGGAATGATTGGCGTTGCCTTCGCGGGCGAAAATTTTGTTGCTCCTGCTAAAGTCATCAAAAAATATTTTGATGAAACAGGCAAATTCTCATTTAAAGGATGCTACATTGAAACAGCGTATTACGGCGCCGATCAATTAAACACGATTGCTTCTATGCCAACCAAGGAAGAAATCATGTCCGGTATTGTCGGCAGCATTGCAGCTCCGGCATCAGGCATTGTGGGCGCAATCAACGCAGTTATTCGCGACCTCGTTTCGGTTATAGACGAAGTCGGCAAAAAGAAAGCTGCATAATAAAATTGAATTGTATAATTAAATCGCAATAGGAGAAATAAAATGTCAGAGAAAATTGCTGAAATCGTAGAAAAGATTAAAGCGCTCACATTAGTTGAAGCTTCTGAATTAAAGAAAGCATTAGAAGATGAATTTGGTGTTTCAGCTGCTGCACCGGTTATTATGGCTGGCGCTGCTGCTGCAGGCGCTGCTGCCGCACCTGTCGAAGAACAAACTGAATTTGATGTTGTTCTCGAAGCTGCAGGCGCTACAAAAATCAACGTAATTAAAGTTGTACGCGCTCACACAGGACTCGGTTTAAAAGAAGCAAAAGACTTAGTTGACGGCGCTCCTAAAAATGTTAAAGAAGCCGTTTCTAAAGATGAAGCTGAAAAAATTAGAAAAGAGCTCGAAGAAGCAGGCGCTACTGTTAAAATTAAGTAATTTGATCTTGACCTGCTCATTAATGAATTAAAAATAAAGTGGTAAGATAGCAGAAACTGTCTTACCACTTTTGTGCGTTATTATGATGTTAAAAACCCAGCATAAATTATCGGAGGTTAGGGTTGGAAAAAGCTAAAATTAACAAAAGCACAGGTAGAATTACCTTTGCTTCGATTATTCCTGCGCTCAAAGTTCCCGATCTGTTGAATATACAATTGGAATCATTTGAAGATTTTCTTCAATTAAAAACGCCCCCTGCTCAAAGAGAGAATAAGGGGCTGCAAGCAGTATTCAATACAAATTTTCCCATTTTCGACAACAAAGAATTTTATAGATTGGATTTTATTGAATACTACATTGAAAAACCGCGCTTTTCAATAGCGGAATGCGAAGAAAGAGGTTTATCTTTTGCAGCACCGCTTAAAGCAAAATTACGTCTTTCAACAAAGGACGATGAAACCGGCGAATATGTAAATACCGTTGAACAAGAAGTCTATCTTGGTAATTTACCTTTTATGACGGGACGCGGTACATTTCTTATTAACGGTGCCGAAAGAGTAATTGTTAGTCAATTACATCGTTCGCCCGGTGTTGCATTCGCACAAACACTTCACCCAAACGGAACACCAATTTATTCTGCGAGAATTATTCCATTCAGAGGTTCTTGGGTTGAATTTGCAACGGATATTAATAATGTTCTCTATTGCTACATTGACCGCAGAAAAAAATTCCCATCTACAACTCTTTTAAGAGCGTTGGGGTATGAAGTTGACGACCAAATTCTGAATCTTTTTGATCTTGTTGAAGAAATAACGACTAAACAACTTAGTGTTGAAAAACATGCCGGAAGATTAGCCGCTAACGATATTATTGATTTGGAAACCGGTGAAATTTATGTTGCAAAAGATGCCGAACTAACAGAAGAAGTAATTGAAAACATAAAAGCATCCTCCGTACCGAAAGTTCAACTGTTAAGTTTTGAAACTTCCTACGAACAGGATCTAGTAATAAATACATTAAGAAAAGACACATCAAAAACAAAAGAAGAAGCTTTATATGCAATTTACCGTCAGTTACGTTCCGGTGAAGCTCCGGATGTGGAAACTGCGGTTGGTTTAATAGATAAATTGTTCTTCAATGAAAAAAGATACGATCTTGGCGATGTTGGCCGTTTCAGAATGAATGACAAATTGAATTTAAGTGTTGATGAAAACGTAAGGGTTCTTACCGTTGAAGATATTGTTGCAATTATGAAAAACATCATCAAGTTGAAAAACGGAAATGTCAGTGTTGACGATATCGATCATCTTGGTAATAGAAGAGTTAGAACTGTCGGCGAACAATTGATGCAGCAATATAATGTCGGTTTGGCAAGAATGAGCCGTACAATTA
>CAZRMG010000127.1:2551-7581 GCA_964601095.1 uncultured Melioribacteraceae bacterium
GAACGCATGAACATGCGTGATAATGAAAACATGCAGCCGCAAGATCTTGTAAACGCAAGAACTATCAGCAGCGTTATCAATGCATTCTTCGGAACAAATCAATTGTCGCAGTTTATGGATCAAACAAATCCGCTTTCGGAGTTAACTCACAAGAGAAGAATTTCTGCGTTGGGACCGGGCGGATTAACACGCGAACGTGCAGGTTTCGAAGTTCGTGACGTTCACCATTCGCATTACGGACGTTTGTGTCCGATCGAAACTCCCGAAGGACCTAACATCGGTCTTATTTCTTCGCTAACAATTTTTGCGCGTGTTAATAATTACGGATTTCTTGAAACACCATATAGAAAAGTTAAAGAAGGTAAAGTATCTAATAGTGTTGATTATTTAAGTGCCGATCAAGAGGATGAATTTATTATTGCTCAGGCAAATGCACCTCTTGATGAGCAGGGAAGATATGTTCTTGACAGAGTAAAATGCCGCGAACGAGGTGAGTTCCCGGTAGTTCATCCGGAAGAAGTTCACTATATGGATGTTGCGCCTGCACAAATCGTTAGTGCTGCTGCGGCTTTAATTCCATTTCTCGAACACGACGATGCAAACAGAGCACTGATGGGTTCGAACATGCAGCGTCAAGCGGTTCCGCTTCTTGTACCCGAAGCTCCAATTGTCGGAACAGGAATGGAAGCAAAAATTGCACGCGATTCACGTTCGATAGTTGTTGCCGAAGATAACGGCATAGTAGAATTTTCAGATTCCAAAAAAGTAATTGTACGTTACGATGTTGATGAAAGCGATCCTAATACTTTAACAAATTTTGATGATGATAGAATTGTTGAATACACTCTTACTAAATTTTCCGGCACAAACCAGGAAACATGCTTTAATCAAAAACCGGTTGTTGTCACAGGGCAACGCGTTAAAAAAGGCGATGTGCTTGCTGATGGACCGGCGATTGAAAAAGGCGAACTTGCACTCGGCAGGAACGTTTCGGTTGCATTCATGCCTTGGCGAGGATACAACTTTGAAGATGCTATTGTTTTAAGTGAACGCCTTGTTGGCGATGATGTTTTCACTTCTATTCATATTGAAGAATTTGAGCTTCAAGTGCGCGAAACAAAACGCGGCGAAGAAGAATTAACTCGCGATATTCCCAACGTTAGCGAAGAAGCTACAAAAGACCTTGATGAGAACGGTATTGTACGCGAAGGTGCCGATGTTAAAGACGGTGATATTTTGATTGGTAAAATTACGCCTAAAGGTGAAACCGATCCTACCCCGGAAGAAAAACTTCTTAAAGCTATATTCGGAGATAAAGCAGGTGATGTTAAAGATGCATCTTTAAAGGCGCCTCCAGGATTGAAGGGCACAGTTATTAAAACGAGATTATTTACTCGCAAAAAGAAAGATACCGAATCAAAAAAGGTTGAGAAGAAACAACTAGATCAGCTTGAGGTAGATTTTAAACAACGTAGAGAAAATCATTACAATAAACTTGCGACAAAGATAACAAGAATAACTGAAGGTAAAACTACTTCAGGTATTCGCGATTTAGACGGCTCTGTTGTATTGAGAAGCGGAACAACAATAAAGGATTCTACATTTTTTGATATCGGAGATGTTACAAAATTAGATTACACGAAAGATTGGTTCGAAAAGAAAAACATCAACGAATTAATCAAACAATTATTTAATAATTATTTCAATATTCTTTCTGATATTGAAGAAGAATACAAACGCGAAAAACTCAAAATTCAAAGCGGCGACGAATTGCCTCCGGGAATTACCCAGCTTGCAAAAGTTTATGTCGCTAAGAAGAGAAAAATATCAGTCGGTGATAAAATGGCGGGACGTCATGGCAACAAAGGTGTTGTTGCTAAAGTTGTTCCAGTTGAAGATATGCCGTATCACGAAGATGGAACTCCGGTTGACATAGTCTTAAATCCGCTTGGTGTGCCGTCACGTATGAATCTCGGTCAGCTTTATGAAACTGCTCTTGGATGGGTCGGAAAAAAACTCGGTGTGAAATTCGAAACACCAATTTTCGACAGCGCACAAGTTAGCGAAGTTGAAGACTATCTTAAGAAAGCTGAAATAAATGAAGGAAGCAAAACTTGGCTGTATGATGGACGCAGCGGAGAAAAATTCCATCAGAGAGTTACATGCGGTTATATATATATGATGAAACTTGGTCATATGGTTGATGATAAATTACATGCACGGTCAATTGGACCATACTCGTTGATCACGCAACAGCCATTGGGCGGTAAAGCTCAGTTCGGTGGTCAAAGATTCGGAGAAATGGAAGTTTGGGCTCTTGAAGGATACGGCGCTGCTCATGTTCTTCAGGAAGTTCTTACGGTAAAAAGTGATGACGTTACAGGTAGAGCAAAAACATATGAAGCAATTGTAAAAGGTGAAAATATTCCTGAACCAAATATTCCCGAAGCTTTTAATGTTATGATCAAAGAACTTCAAGGTCTTGGCCTTGATATAAAGATTAACTAAGCTTTAAAACTTGCCTACCGGCAGGCATGTATGTCCGCTGAATGGTAGGTTTTGAGGAGAAAAAAAATGATGCGTTTCAAAACACAAGAAACTAAAATTAAGCAAATAGAAAAATTAACCATCAGTCTTGCTAGCCCTGATGATATATTATCCCGTTCACACGGCGAAGTTACTAAACCCGAAACTATCAACTACAGATCTTTTAGACCTGAAAAAGACGGTTTGTTCTGCGAGAAAATTTTTGGTCCCGTTAAAGATTGGGAATGTGCTTGCGGTAAATACAAAGGTATTAGATATAAAGGTATCGTGTGCGATAGATGCGGTGTTGAAGTTACATTAAAAAGTGTGCGCCGCGAAAGAATGGGACACATATCACTTGCTGTTCCTGTCGTTCATATTTGGTTCTTCAAAGCATTGCCTTCGAAGATCGGAAATATTATCGGCATGACAACTAAAGAACTTGAAAAAGTTGTTTACTATGAATCTTATGTTGTTATCAACCCCGGCGTAACCGGATTGAATAAAAAAGATTTGATTTCGGAAGATCAGTATTACGAAATCGCTTCTTCATTACCGCACGATAATGATGCGTTGGATGATGAAGATCCGAAAAAATTTATTGCAAAGATTGGCGGCGATGCCGTAAAGGAATTGTTGAAAAAGATTGATATCGAATTAACATTCCAACAATTGAAAGCGTCGTTAATCGATGAAACATCCCAGCAAAGACGCGCCGACACTTTAAAAAGATTAAGAGTGCTTGAAGCTTTCCGTGAATATGAAGGAAAAGTTCCTAACAAACCCGAGTGGATGGTGTTGAATGTTATTCCTGTAATTCCACCGGAACTTCGCCCGCTTGTTCCGCTTGAAGGCGGTCGTTTCGCAACAAGCGATTTGAATGATTTATATAGAAGAGTAATTATTCGTAACAATCGTTTAAAAAGATTAATCGATATAAAAGCTCCCGAAGTAATTTTAAGAAATGAAAAGAGAATGCTTCAAGAAGCTGTTGATGCGTTGTTCGATAACTCCCGCCGTGCAAGCGCTGTTCGCAGCGACGGCAACCGTCCGTTGAAATCTTTGAGCGATATGCTTAAAGGTAAACAAGGACGTTTCCGCCAAAATTTACTTGGTAAACGTGTTGACTATTCCGGTCGTTCAGTAATTGTTGTTGGACCCGAATTAAAATTACATCAATGCGGTTTGCCCAAAGATATGGCTGTTGAATTATTCAAACCGTTTATCATTCGCAAATTAATTGAACGTGGACATTTCAAAACTGTAAAAAGCGCACGCAAAGCTGTTGATAGAAAAGATGCCGTGATTTGGGAAATTTTGGAAAGATTGATTGACGGTCATCCGATTATGTTGAACCGCGCACCCACATTGCACAGACTTGGTATCCAAGCTTTCCAGCCAATATTAATTGATGGAAAAGCAATTCAGCTGCACCCGATGGTATGTACTGCATTCAACGCGGATTTTGACGGCGATCAAATGGCTGTTCATATTCCTCTTTCTTATGAAGCACAATTAGAAGCTTCTGTGTTAATGCTTAGTTCACATAATATTTTATCGCCGCAAAACGGCGGACCGATTGTTGTCCCGACTCAAGATATAGTTTTGGGTTGTTACTATTTAACAAAAGTTCGTACAGGTGCAAAAGGCGAAGGTAAAATTTTCAGCAGCATGGACGAAGTTATAATCGCATACAATTCTAAAGCTGTGGATCTTCATGCAAAAATAAAAGTTAAAGTTGACGAGCAATTACTTGAAACAACTGTTGGTCGTGTAATTTTCAATCAAATCGTTCCAAGAGAGATGGGCTTTATAAATGAACTTTTGGTTAAGAAAATTTTCAGCGGTTTGATTTATAAGATGTTTATAAAACTCGGCAATGTTGTAACTGCTAAGTTTTTAGATGATGTAAAAGCAATAGGATATCGCTACGCAACTGCTGCCGGTATTTCAATCAGCTTTAGTGATATGATTGTCCCCGATGAAAAAGTAAAATTGATTGATGATTCAAATAAAAAAGTTAACGGTATTATGAATGAGCACGAACAAGGTCTTATTACGGATGCTGAAAGATATAATAAGATTATAGACGTTTGGACATTCACAACAAACAACGTTGCAAAATCGTTGATGGATAGAATTAGAACAGATCAAGCAGGATTTAATTCACTTCATATGATGGTGGATTCCGGTGCGAGAGGTTCTCAAGAACAAGTAAGACAACTTGCAGGCATGCGCGGTCTTATGCAAAAACCTCAAAAAAGTTTGACGGGACAATCTGGCGAAATTATTGAAAACCCGATTGTTGCGAACTTTAAAGAAGGTCTTTCTGTACTTGAATATTTTATTTCAACTCACGGTGCTCGTAAAGGTCTTGCAGATACAGCTTTGAAAACTGCGGATGCGGGATACCTTACAAGAAGACTTTGCGATGTTGCTCAAGATGTGATTATTTCAGAACCCGATTGTGGAACAATCCGCGGTGTTTATGTTACTGCATTGAA
>CAZRMG010000128.1:0-2315 GCA_964601095.1 uncultured Melioribacteraceae bacterium
GCAATACCGAGATTCACAACATTCCACATAGCATTAAACTGGTAAAAGTATTTAGTTTGACCGGTGTATTTATAATTTCCATAAGCTCCAACCAGAATATTTCCCACAGCCCAGGAGCCTAAAACTATCATACCGGTTTTGTTAATTTTGTTTCTTTCACTCTCAAATGAGCGGATTTGATCAATGCTCTGTGCTTTGACGGGTGAAACAAAAATCAAAAGAAGAATCAAAAAAGGAAAAGTTACTTTTATATTTTTCATCTTTAATTATCCTCTTTCATTTATAAACAACAGAAGAGATAGTATAGTTTAGAATTGAAAAGGGGCTTTATTCAAGCCCCTAAAATGGTTAATAGGATTTCTTCTTTTCTTCTTTTGGAATAAGAACGGTATCAATAATATGAATTACACCATTGGATGCTTTAACATCGGCAGTTGTAACAACAGATTTGTTGATGTAAACTTTTCCGTCTTTTACTTTTATCATTACATCTTTACCGCCGACGGTTGTTGCTTTATCCAATTTTACAACGTCAGTCGATAAAACATTTCCGCTTACAACATGATAGAGAAGAACATTTTTTAATGCTTCTTTATCTTTCAGTAATCCTTCAAGAGTTCCTTTCGGAAGTTTTGCAAAAGCTTCATCTGTTGGGGCAAATACAGTAAAAGGACCTTTTCCTTTCAATGTTTCAACCAAACCGGCTTCTGTTAAAGCAGTTGCAAGCGTCTTAAAACTTCCGGCTTCTACTGCTACGTCAACAATATCCTTTTTCTGTGCGGTTAATGATATTGTGAATAAGAATACGAATAAGAATGCTGCGATTAATCTATTTTTCATTGTACTTCCTTTCTTTTTATTGTGGTTGCAAGACGTAACACAACGTTTCTTCATTCAGTTCCCGTTCGGCTTTTTTCATAATTTATTCATGAAGACCACGTTAAAACAACAAATTCTCTTTAGCCACTAATTACACTAATTCTCACAAATTTATTTCAAGTCACTTTCGTGGTAATAAGTGAAACCTGTCTGCCGATAGGCAAGATTCGTGGCTTAATCAATAATAAATAAGTGTCAACTTGAGTAATTAACTTATATCAACCGAGATTTAACAATAGAACTTTAGGTATAGATTATTAGTTTTGGTAAAATAAAAAGCCGATAATCTGATAATTAAAAACTAATTCCATAGATAAAAAAAGTGCGAATTTACTTTTATTATAAAACAGAATACTTTTACTATCGATTGAAGTAATTATTATTTTCATTAAACTTATTATAAAATGATAAACCCCAAGAGAATAAATATTCTTTCAGATTTTCCAAAGAGATCCGGTCCAGTTGTTTATTGGATGCAGCGCGATCAAAGAGTTCATGATAATTGGGCGTTACTTTATTCTCAGCAAATTGCAATAGAAAACAAAGAGCAGCTAATTGTGATTTTTAATTTAGTGCCGGATTTTCTGGAATCTACAATTCGTCAATACGGTTTTATGCTGAAAGGATTACAGCAGGTTGAATATGAACTTCGAAAATATAATATTGAATTTGTTTTGACTTTTGGAAACCCGGCAATTGAAATACCGCGATACTTAAATGATATTAAAGCTTCCCTGCTCGTAACGGATTTCAACCCATTAAAAATTATTCGCAAATGGAAGTCGTTGATTGCAGATAAAATTAATATTCCCTTTCACGAAGTTGACGCGCACAATATTATTCCGTGCCGTGTCGCCTCCGGCAAGCAGGAATTCGCAGCTTATACTTTCAGGCCGAAGGTCAACAGACTTTTAAGTGAGTATCTTGTTGAATTTCCCTCCGTAAAAAAAATGAAGGATAGAATTCCGGCGGTCAATATTGATTGGGAAAACATTCGCAATAAACTAAAAATTAATTTTGACGTGAAAGAAGTTGATTGGCTTTTGCCCGGCGAGAAAGCAGCCAACGAAATGCTTCAAAATTTTATAGATAATGTTCTGCATCGCTACAATGAAGAGCGAAACAATCCGACTTTAAACGCGCAATCGAACTTATCGCCTTATTTTCATTTCGGGCATATCGCACCTCAGAGAGTTGCTTTAGCAATTCAGCATTTAACAGAAAATCCCGAATCTCAAAAAGCATTTTTAGAAGAAATGATCGTGAGGCGCGAACTCTCCGACAATTTCTGTTTCTACAATGATAATTACGATTCCTTCGACGGATTCCATAATTGGGCAAAGGAGTCCTTAAATTTTCATAGGCGTGACAAGCGTGAATTCGTTTATAAATTGCATGATTTTGAAAACGCGCGAACGCACGACGGATTATGGAAC
>CAZRMG010000128.1:2325-7505 GCA_964601095.1 uncultured Melioribacteraceae bacterium
CGGATACCTTAGAATGTACTGGGCAAAAAAAATTCTGGAATGGACTCCATCGCCGGAGGAAGCTTTAACGATTGCAATTTATCTTAACGACAAATATTCACTCGATGGACGGGATCCAAACGGTTACACGGGTATTGCCTGGTCTATCGGCGGAGTTCACGACCGGGCATGGTTTGAAAGAAATGTTTTCGGAAAAATACGCTATATGAATTACAACGGCTGCGCCAAAAAATTTGATGTAAAAAAATATATTCAAAATAATGCGAGGGATAAATGAAAAATATAATTTCAATTTTATTGCTGTTTATTTCACTTCCCCTATTCGCTCAAAAACAAAATCCCAATTACGATGCAGAACTTGCAAAAAATTTTGGCGCCGACGATTACGGAATGAAGAATTATGTTTTCGTTATTCTTAAAACCGGTCCCGCAGTAATTAACAACAAAGAGAAAAGGGACAGTCTTTTTGCCGGTCATATGAATAACATTAATCGCTTGGTTGAAGAGAAGAAGTTGATTGTCGCCGGCCCGTTCGGTAAAAATGATTTGAAATACAGGGGCTTATTTATTTTTGATGTTGCCTCGATTGACGAAGTACGAGAATTAGTTAATACCGACCCTGCAGTAGCCGCCGGAATTTTTGATGTCGAATTAATTCCATGGTACGGTTCGGCGGCATTAAAAGAATATTTAACAACTGCCGATAAAATTTCGAAGTACAATCCGTAATAGAATTTCATTTTTTACGCAATCCCATATAAAAAGAAAGGCGATAAATTATGTCAAAAAAGTTTATCGAGATATTTTTAGAAAAAATTGAAAAGGTCGGTAATAAACTTCCCAATCCCACTACCCTATTCGCGTTATTTGCTTTAGGAGTAATAATTATTTCCGGCATTGTAGCGCAATTTGATTTTTCAGTTGTACTTCCGGGGACAGATAAAGAAATTCGACCGGTAAGTTTATTGTCAATCGAAGGCCTGCACAGGATCATCACAAATTTAATTACAAACTTCACGGCTTTCGCGCCTTTGGGTACAGTGCTTGTTTCCCTGCTCGGAATTGCGGTGGCCGAACACAGCGGTTTAATAGGGACTTCTTTGCGTTTAATTGTAATTAAAGCTCCCAAAAAATTATTGACGTTTGTTGTTGTGCTCGCGGGAATTTTATCCAACACCGCAAGCGAAATTGGTTATGTACTTCTCGTTCCGTTATCCGCGATGATATTTTTAGCGGTTGGAAGACATCCGATTGCCGGACTCGCCGCGGCGTTCGCGGGGGTTTCGGGAGGTTACAGCGCCAATCTTTTACTCGGAACTATTGATCCTTTGCTTGCGGGTTTAACACAGGAAGCAGCTCATATTATAGATAAAACTTACGAAGTAAACGCAGCCGCGAATTATTATTTCCTATTTGTCTCAACCTTTTTTATTGCCGCAGTTGGAACATGGATTACGGAAAAAATAATTATTCCGCGCCTCGGCGAATACAAGGGTGATGTAAAAGCCGAGGAAATAAAACCTCTTTCTAAAGATGAGAAGCGCGGATTAATTTACACTTTAATTGCCGTTTCAATTTTAACAGCCATTATTTTATTCGGATTAATTCCCGATAACGGATTTTTACGCGACGCAAAAACCGGAAGCATTTTAAAGTCACCATTCCTCAGCGGGATTGTAACTTTTATTTTTATCGGTGGAGTTGTTGCGGGATTAGCGTACGGCATAGGCGCAAAAACAATTAAATCCGATAATGATGTTATTAAGGGAATGAGCAAGTCGATGGAAACACTCGGTTCTTATATTGTACTTGTTTTCTTCGCCGCGCAGTTTGTTGCGTTTTTTAATTGGACAAATCTCGGTCAAATTGTTGCCGTTGAAGGAGCGTTGGCTCTTAAAGCATCGGGACTCGGTCATATCCCATTGTTAATTTTATTCATAATCATAACTGCAATACTAAATTTGTTCATGGGAAGCGCCTCGGCAAAGTGGGCAATAATGGCACCGATATTTGTGCCGATGTTTATGATTCTTGGTTATTCTCCTGAATTGGTGCAAGCCGCTTATAGAGTCGGCGACAGCGTAACAAACATTATAGCGCCGATGATGTCGTACTTCGCTTTAATTATCGCGTTCATAAATAAATACGATGAAAAAGCCGGAATAGGAACACTTATAGCCACTATGCTTCCATACACAATTTCTTTCTTTTTGGTTTGGACTACATTGTTCATCGTTTGGTTCACTTTCGAATTGCCGCTGGGACCGGGGGCAAAACTCTTTTTGAATTAATCTGTATAAGCCACGAATTGCATTTATTAATTAATGCAATTCGTGCGCTTATAAAATTATTTTTTCGCTTTGGCAATTTCTTTTTTGAATTCGTCGTAAGTTTTTTTGCCTTCGAGAAAGGATATTTTTTTACCGTTCTTATCATAGATAAAAGTGGCTGGCAAAGCGCCGTTCCAGTTTTTATCGAATATGTTTATCAATTCCTCGTCGCCTTCAAATGCGTTTACGTACGAAACAAAATTTGCCTTCGTGGATTTTAAGAAAGGAATTATTTTGGAGTCCACCTCTTCGGGGAAATCTACGGTAATCCCGATAAACTCAACATCTTTATTTTCAGATACCAATTTAATTATTGACGGGAATTCCTCGCGGCACGGGATGCACCACGTAGCCCATATATTTATGAAAAGGGCTTTCCCCTTTCGCTCCTTAATTATTTTTTGAAGTTTGACTTTGTCAATTTTTTCAACTTTGTATTCATTGCCCGCGGCGCTTAATTGCGAAAAAATAATTACCGATATGAAAAGTCCGAAAATAATTTTCTTAAACATTAATCCACCCTTTTAATTGTACAGCCGAAGGCCTTTGTTTTTGCCGTCTCAACTTTTTTACCGGCAAGAATTTCATCCAAAGCTTTTCGCAAATCTTTTGTTTTAACGTCTTCTTCCTTTCTCGAATCGTCAATTCTGCCGTGGTATAAAATTTCGAAATCCTTATTTAAAACATAAACCTCGGGGGTGAAAGAAGCTTTGAATTTATCCGCTACAACATTGTTATGATCTTTGAGTATTACAAAATCCAATTTGTTCTCGGCTGCGTGAGTTTTAATTTCTTCTATGCTTTCCTGTTTGTTAGAGTTTATCCCGATAAAAGGAATTCCCTTTTCTTTATACTCTTTATGCAATGCCGCCATTCTGCCGTTGTACGCGTTTGAAATTGGGCATTGTGTTGCAACAAAAATAATCACAATTGCTTTCGAATCCTTGAAATCACTAAGCTTGTATTCCTTGCCATTGTAATCTTTCAGAGTAAAATTTTCAACTTTGGTAGGATTTGCAAAAACAGATGTTAATGCTAAAAAAAACAATACGACAAATTTATTTATGTGCTTCATTTGTATCCCTTTCATGGATTATAAAAATCTACCGCAAAGATATTGATGAAGTTTTTTATTTGCCAACAAATCTTAATTACAATATCTTTTGCATAAAATTTTACCCTATTCTAATTTCACAATAATTGCTGAACCTTTTCCGCAAAAAATTGTTTTAGAAATATTATGGTTGCCGTTTCTAACTTATTATAAAATAGAGTGTAATATGAAAAGACTTACTTTTATTTTGTCGGCTATAATTATTTCTTTTACAGGCTGTAGTAAATCAACCGCGCAACTTGAAATAGTTCCTGCATTTCAGAATTTAACTTTTGAACAACCGGTCGATATTCAATTCCCCAACGATAATTCAAACAGACTTTTTGTTGTTGAACAACCGGGCAGAATATTTGTTTTTGAGAACAACCCGGATGTTAATTCAAAACAGTTATTTCTTGATCTAACAAGCAAAGTTTTATTCGGCGGCGAACAAGGATTGCTCGGTCTTGCATTTCATCCCGACTTCAAAAACAACGGATATTTTTATGTTGATTACACAACAGGTAATCCGCGCAGAACTGTTATATCGCGTTTTAAGGTAAGCGCTAATGACCCGAACTCGGCAGATAAAGACAGTGAGTTAATTTTGTTAGAAGTTGAACAGCCGTATTCAAATCATAACGGCGGACAAATTACTTTTGGGCCGGACGGGTATTTATATATTTCTCTCGGCGACGGCGGCTCGGCAGGCGATCCTCAAGATAATGCTCAAAACTTAAAATCACATCTCGGTAAAATTTTAAGAATTGATATTGATAAAGCAAATGGGGAATTGAATTATTCAATACCCGAGGACAATCCTTTTAAAAACAACACAAATAATTTGAAGGAAGAAATTTACGCATGGGGTTTGCGCAATGTTTGGCGATTTAGTTTTGATAATTCTACCGAAAACCTTTGGGCTGCAGACGTAGGACAAAACGCATGGGAAGAAATTCACATTATCGAAAAGGGAAAAAACTACGGCTGGCGAATAATGGAAGGTTTTCATTGCTACAATCCTGCCAGTAATTGCGATACAACAAATTTAACAATGCCAATTTGGGAATATCCGCACAACCAGGACGGCGGTTATTCAATTACCGGCGGGTACGTTTATAAAGGGAAAAACGCTTCGGAGATTTACAACAAATATGTTTACGGTGATTTTGTAACAGGTAATATATGGGCTTTGGAATATGACGGCAAAAATGTTAAGAACAATTTACTATTTAAAACTAATCATAGTATTGCAACATTTGGCGTTGATCAAAACAACGAATTGTATTTTACAAATTATGCGACCGGTAAAATCTTTAAATTTAAGGGCACTATTAATACCGATGTAGGAAGTTTATCAATTCCAAAAGATTTTGAATTAGAACAGAATTTCCCGAATCCGTTTAACCCAACCACAACAATCCGATATTCAATTCCAAGCATAGAGACGCGCATAAGCGCGTCTCCTCAAAAAGTAATTTTAAAAATTTTTGATTTACTAGGAAGGGAATTAAAAACTCTTATTGATGATTATAAAGAACCGGGAACGTATAATTATCAATTGACTACTAACAATATTCAATTAACAAGCGGAATATATTTTTATACATTAAATTCCGGCGCGTTCTCGGAAACAAAAAAAATGATGTATCTCAAATAGTTACCGGCTTAAACCAGTACTCTCGTCTTTATAGTTTCCGGAATGGCTTTCAAATCTCTCATAATATCTTTTGTATAAGATTTACTATCAATATCCA
>CAZRMG010000129.1:0-7459 GCA_964601095.1 uncultured Melioribacteraceae bacterium
CGAAAGGATTTATTTTTTTTATTGGTACATTAAATTTTTCTTTAATCCTCTCTTCAAAATCTTTTGTAATATTCTGCCCGCATAATAAAATGCCTTCAACGAAATCAAAATCAATTTTTAATTCGTGTATTTTGGAAATTACCGAATCCATTTCTTCAAATATCCCGATGCCGGGTGAATTAAATACTTTGAAATAAAACGGATTGATTCCATCAATGGCTATAAACGACGAATAGTTTTGGTCTATATAAAAACTAAACACAATATTTTTATGAGAATGGGTTTTGTCCATAAATAAAAAAGCGTTTGAGGCAAGATGTGCATTATCAACAAATTTGAGTTCGAGTTTATTGTTTTTGCAAAAGTTATTGATAGAACTTACAATATCTTTTCGAAGAGCAAATACTATCGCCTTGTTTTCACGCCGCACAGATGATTTGTTTACATCGACATGCTGAATGTAAAAACTATCTTTATCCAAATGGGGATAGAGTATTGAAATTTCCCAATTGAAATGCTGCATTAAATCTTTTTTTGTAAGGGATTGGTCGTAAGGTATTTCAAAAATTTTAAAATAATTGTTGTGAAGTGTAAAAGATACGAACTTTGAAGTAAGCTGTTTCTTCGATGTGATTTTGTTAAATGAATCCTGGAGAATGGCAATCAATTTTGTTTCATCGGTTTCGGGGGTTATGCTTTCCCTAAAAACCGATTGATCAACATTCTCCAGGCAAAAGGAATTATTTTTATAACTTAATTCAACAAGTTGAAGTTTTGATTCCGAGAAATTAATACCCGTATGGTTTTCGAATACAGGCATTCAATTATTTATTCCCAAGAAGCTGTATTCTTCAACGCGTCGTTGGATACATCTCCTATCGAACCGTAATCATCCGGGCATTCAATATAATATCTTTGTCCAATCGTTCTCTGTGTATCTACTTTCAATATTTTTCCTCTGCGATCAACAATTGTATCGGAAATCTCGGAAGTATCAACTTGAATAATATAACGCGCCAAAGATTTAGGACTATGATACAATGAATCCCAAGTTAATGTACCGTCGGATAATGTATCGAACGGATTCGTCGGTCTTCCTGTAATTGAATCTGTTCCGGTAATTGCTTTTTGAACAGACGGATCGTTCTTTAAGAATAGCACTAGGCTATCTAAATTATCCGTGAATTTTTTATACTTAACCTGCCACAAACGTTCTGCTTCACGTAGGTTTGACATTCTTAAACGGGATTCTGCTTTATAATACTTTTCTTTTTCAATCACTTCATTAGGATCAATGAAAGCAACTTTAATAAGAACCACAACTAAAACAGCAATAACCGCATATAAAATTAAGTGAATATACATCGGTTCACTTTTAGAGCTCATTACGCCTCCAATATTAATAATCTTTATTTAACAAAAATATAATTTCTAATTTTCTCGAATTTTGCTTTGCCGATTCCTTTAATGTTTTTTAGATCTTCAACTTTCCTAAAATCACCGTTTCGTTTTCTATATTCAAAAATTGCTGCAGCTGTTTTCGGTCCTATTCCCGGCAATGAAGCAAACTCGTCAACAGATGCTTTGTTAATATCTATATTTTCAGCGGGCAAACCTGAGTTTTTTATTTTATTTCCCGCAAATTTTGCGCCGTTAAAATCCAAAAGTTCCCGCTTAGAATCAACTCCTTTTTCTATTATTTTTTCAGCGGATTCATCAACTTCTTCCATTATTGCATCATTGTAGAACAAACTGTCTTCTTTTCCGTAATCAAACTGAAATAAATCTTTATTGTTTTTGCTTTCCTTAATTAGTTGAACCGACATACCAAAAATCAATGCAACAATTAGAAAAAGTACTATTTTTATCTCGGTTTCGGTAAAACCGATTTTACGGGAAATTTTTTGAATCACTCCGATTTCACACCTCCTTATTTAATAGAGGCAGAATAACTTAAAAATATTCCAGTTTGGAAAATCAACAGCGGGATAAAATATTTATCCCGCACAAATTCTAATTGCCGGGTTTAAAGTTCGGCATCTTTTGAAGTTCCTTTAAAAGCTCTTTTTCTTTGGCGCTTAAATTTTTCGGGACGTAAATATTAATTTTAACCAATTGATCGCCGGCGCCGTGGCTATTTAAATGTTGAATTCCCTTTTCGCGCATCTTCAAAAATTTACCGGCTTGGGTACCTGCATCTATTTTAAGCTTGGCTTTCCCGTTTAAAGTAGGAACTTCTACTTCTGTACCGAGAACGATATCCGGATAGCTGAGGAACAATTCGTAAATAACATTATCGCCGTCGCGTGTAAAGTGTTCATGATGAAGTTCTTCAAAAATCACTATAATATCGCCTGCGCGTCCGCCGTGTTTTCCGGCATTTCCTTCACCGCGCAATGTCATATAACTGTTATCGTAAACTCCAGCAGGGACATTAATTTTTATTGTTGATTCTCCGTGCACTCTACCATCGCCCGAACATGTTGGACAAGGATCGGAAATAATTTTACCTGTACCGTTGCAATTATTACACGGTGCGATGTTTACAAACTGTCCGAATATTGATTTTGAAACCTGTCGGACTTCGCCTGTGCCGTTACAAACAGAACAAGTTTTAAACGAGCTGTTGCTTTTAGCGCCGGAACCGCCGCAAGTTTCGCATTTATTATATTTTTTTATTTTAACTTTTTTAGTTGTTCCCGAAGCTATTTCTTCGAGAGTTAATTTTATAGTTACTTTTAAATCCGAGCCCGGTGTTCCTGTTGAACGCTGGCGTCCGCCGCGAGATGAACCGCTGCTGAAAAACTCATCAAATATTGATGAACCGCTTCCAAAAGCTCCGCCGAATATGTCCGAGAAGTGACTGAATATATCGTTCACATTGTTGAAACCTTGGAAGTCCTGCCCGCCTTTCAAACCGCTGTGACCATAACGGTCGTATTTTGCACGTTTGTCGTCATTGCTTAAAACTTCATAAGCTTCGGCTGCTTCTTTAAATTTTTCCTCGGCTTCTTTATCGCCCGGGTTTCTATCCGGGTGAAACTGCATCGCAAGTTTTCTATATGATTTTTTTATTTCTTCCTGGGTCGCATTTTTTCCAAGACCTAGAATTTCATAATAATCTCTTTTAGCCATATTCACTTTCCCTTATTGATTTCCTTCTTCGGAATTATTTTTTTCTTCTTCATTTTCTTTAGAAGAAATCGTCTCTGCACTTACAATAACTTTTGCATGACGTAAAACTTTATCTTTATAAATATAACCTTGTTCGATAACTTCAAGTACCGTATGAGGTGAAACGCCTTCGACCGGCTGCTGCATTAACGCTTCATGTAAATCAACATCAAACGGTTTACCCTTTGCATCAATCTGTTTTACACCTTGATTGTGCAATGTCTTTGTGAATTTATCGTAAACAAGTTCCAGCCCCTTTTTCAAAGATTCAAAACTGTTTTCGTCGCCGATGTGGTTTAATGATCTTTCAAGATCATCGTAAACCGGTAAAATATTTTTTATAAAATGCTCTGCTGCATATTTTAAAAGATTGCTCTGCTCGTTTTCAACCCTGCGTTTATAGTTTTCGAACTCGGCAACTTTTCTTAAAAAAGAATCTTTGTATTCGTTAAGCTGTTTTTCAAGTTCAATATTTTTTTCTTGAGCAAGTTTAAGTTCTGCTTCGATTTGTTTTAACGATTCTTCGAAACCGGCGTTACCGTTTTCGTTTTCATTCACATCGTTTTTTTCGTTTTTTTGTTCGTTTAAATCTTCCATAGTTCCTTTAATTTATCTTTGTTTTGTTAATTCTTGTGTTAATTGCTCAGCGATATAAACCACAGCGGCAACAATACGGGAATAATCCATCCGTTTGGGACCCATAATTCCAAGCGTGCCCTGCAGGTCGCCGATTTTATATTCCTTTGTAATCATGCTGTAATCGGAAAGTTTTTCGTCTTCATTTTCGCCGCCGATTCTTATTGTTACGTCTCTATCCGCCTGCGGCTGGTTTTTATCCATAATATGAATAACAATATCTTTATTCTCAATCAATTCTATAACGCTTTGGAATTGATCGTGATTTTCAAATTCCGGCTGCTTTAAAATATTTTTGGCGCCGGATATAATTGCTTTCTCACTGCTGACGTCTGTAAAAATTTTATCAACAGAATCTAGAAAAACCCTTATTATCGGTCTGTAGTTTTCTTTGTCGAAATCTTTTACCCTGTCTTCAAATGATTTTCTTATTTCGGAAAATTTTAATCCCGATAATCTTTCATTTAAAAATGTTTGTACAGAAGCAATTTGATCTTCTTTAACGTCCGCGTCAATTTCAAGAGTGATAGTTCTTATCAAACCTGAATTAACAGTAACGACAACTAAAATTCTTGTGGAAGAAAGCTGTACAATCTGAATTCTTTCAAGAATCGCCAGTTCAAACTTGGGATACGTTACCATCGCAAGTTGATTTGTTAAATCGCTTAAAATGTTGGAAGTAATCTTAAGCAGCTCTTCAGTTTCATTCTGTGCTTTTAGTAAATTTTTCTCAATAATCTTTTTCACATCGGATTCGAGCAGCGGCGGATCCATTAGCGAATCAACATAAACACGGTAACCTTTATCGGTTGGTGTTCTTCCGGCAGACGTGTGCGGATGATCGAGAAAACCAAGGTCTTCCAAATCGGCCATAATATTTCTAATAGAAGCGGGCGATAAACCAATATCGTAACGCTTCGAAATATTACGCGAGCCGACCGGGTTTGCGGTTAATATAAATTGATGAATCACAAACCGCAGTATCGCTTTTTCTCTATCTTTTAATTGGTATTCTGTCATCCGACATTTTTAGTTAAATTTACCGCGTCAAAAATAATTAAAATTTGGTTGAATTATAAGGTTTGCAAAATAACCCTTAATTGTGCATGATATGACAATTTTTTCCTTCCAAAGTTTCGTTATTTTCATAATAGTTATATTTGCAAAAAGAATTTGAGGTAAATGTGAGCAAAAGCTACAAAGATGCAGGCGTCGATCTTCACGCCGGGGATGAAACCGTTGAAAGAATTAAATCTCTTGCCAAATCTACTTTTAATAAGAATGTGCTTTCGGGCATCGGCTTGTTCGGAGCTTTTTATGAAGTCGATTTGAAAAAATGGAAAAACCCAGTTCTCGTTTCAAGCGTTGATGGAGTAGGTACAAAATTAAAAATCGCTTTTATGATGGATAAACATGATACCGTGGGACAGGATTTGGTTAATCATTGCATAAACGATATTGCAGTGTGCGGAGCCGAGCCGCAGTATTTTATGGATTACCTCGCAGTTGGAAAATTAAAACCCGATGTTGCCGAGCAAATCATAAAAGGTTTTTCAATTGCATGTAAAGAAAACAACGTAGCATTAATCGGCGGCGAAACAGCCGAGATGCCCGGATTTTATTCCGCGGATGAATATGATATTTCCGGTACAATCGTTGGAATAGTTGAACGCGATAAAGTTATTGACGGACGCAATGTTTCTGCCGGTGATGTTATGATCGGGTTTGCATCGAATGGTTTGCATACAAACGGATACTCTCTCGCTCGAAAAGTTTTGCTCGATAAATTTTCCGTTTACGATAAACCGGATTTACTCGATTGCTCAGTGGGCGAAGTGCTTTTAAAAGTACATAAATCATATTTGAAACTTATTACGGAATTAAAGAACAAGATTAACATAAAAGCTTTTTCGCATATTACAGGCGGAGGAATTGTAGGTAACACAAAACGCGTTGTACCGAAAGAATTGAAAATGAATGTTGATTGGAATGCGTGGGATATTTTGCCCATCTTTCAATTGATAAAAGAAACAGGCGGAATCGATGACGAAGAAATGAGAATGGTGTTTAATCTTGGTATAGGTTTGATTTCAATTGTTGATAAAAACGATGTTGATGCTGTACTAAAAATTTCAGAAACAGTCGGCGAAAAAGGAATTGTTCTCGGCGAAATTGTAAAATAATTTAATACTATATCAATAAAAGATTTACGATTAGTTTTATTAGCCCCGAACTTTAGTTCGGGGAATCAAAAACAACCAAAGGGCTTTAGCCCAAATTAAATATCCCTATCTGCCAATTCGAAGTATGGGGTGAGTTCAGAAAGGTTAGTTATGTTTATAGATACACACGCACATTTATTCTACCCGAATTTTGAAAACGATGTTGACGAAGTAATAACGCGTGCCAAAGAAGCAGGCGTTGACTATATAGTTGTACCCGGGACAGACATAGTAACTTCGGAAAAAGCTATTGCTCTTGCCGATAAACATGATTTTATTTATGCAACTGTCGGCGTTCATCCGCACGATTCAAAAGATTGGAATGATGATCTACTAATTCAACTTGAAAATTTAGCAAAGAATAAAAAAGTTGTAGCTATCGGCGAGATTGGCCTTGATTATTATTACGACTTTTCGCCAAAGGAAAAACAGCTTGCAGCATTCGAAGCACAAATAAATCTTGCAATAAAATTAAACTTGCCCGTTGTAGTTCATAACCGCGACGCGAACGACGACATGATGACAATGATACGAAAGTATAAAGACAGCAGTTTACGCGCACAGTTTCATTGTTTTGCCGGAACCGTCGAAGATGCCCGCGAACTTGTTGAAATGCATCATTACATTTCCTTCACGGGTAATGTTACTTTTAAGAATATGGATCATATAAGAAAAATTGCCGGTCGGGTTGCAGTAGAAAATCTTTTACTTGAAACAGATTCACCTTTTATGACACCCGTGCCCCATCGCGGTAAACGAAATGAGCCGGCTTACGTTAAACTTGTAGCAGAAAAAATAGCGGAGATACATCACTTGTCAATTGAAGATATTGGAAGAACAACTTCCTATAATGCCCAAAAACTTTTCGGTATCGGCAATAAACCGAAATTAAGTTTTACATATCAAATCGGGCAATCGCTTTATATTAATGTTACGAACCGCTGCAACGCCGATTGTGTTTTCTGTGACCGTAAAGGTGAAGCGGTTATAAACGGTTATAGTTTGAAAATGAAAAAATCCGAGGAACCCGAAGCTGAAGTTTATATTAATGAAATAGGCGATCCGAAAAAATTTAAGGAAATTGTTTTTTGCGGATACGGCGAACCAACTATCAGATGGGATGTTGTAAAACAAGTTGCAAAATATGTTAAGGAGAACGGCGGCAAAACCCGCATGAATTCCGACGGTCACGGGAATTATATTAACAAACGCGACATTACCCCTGAACTCGAAGGATTAATAGATACTGTTTCAATAAGCTTAAACTCAACAGATCCGCAGCAATATGCGAAGCTAATGCGAGTTGATCCGCAAATGCATGAAGAGATGATTGACTTTGCAAAGAAAGCAAAACAATTTACCCATGTTGTTTTATCTATTGTCGGATTGAGTGAAGTTAATAAAGAAGCCGCGAAGAAATTCGTAAC
>CAZRMG010000130.1:0-4266 GCA_964601095.1 uncultured Melioribacteraceae bacterium
TGCAAAAAATCAACTTATAACAGTTTGCTTTATAGAAAATGTTGATGCAATGGGCGTGCACACGGGAGATTCGTATTGCACCGCACCCATGCTAACCATAGCCCCCGAACTTCAACAACGTTTACAGAAATATGCCTACGATATTGTAAAAGCAATCGAGGTTATCGGCGGTACAAATGTTCAGTTTGCTCACGATCCGAAAACTGGAAGGGTTGTAATTATTGAAATCAATCCGCGTACATCGCGCTCATCGGCGCTTGCATCAAAAGCAACAGGCTTTCCGATTGCTCTTGTTTCATCATTACTTGCAGGCGGATTAACAATGGATGAAATTCCATACTGGCGCGACGGAACCCTTGAGAAATATTCGCCATCGGGAGATTATGTTGTAGTCAAATTTGCACGCTGGGCTTTCGAAAAATTTGACGGACTTGAAGACAAACTCGGTACACAAATGCAAGCCGTAGGCGAAGTGATGAGTATCGGGAAAAATTATAAAGAAGCTTTTCAGAAAGCAATTCGATCTCTTGAGATCGGCAGATACGGATTAGGATTCGCCAAAGATTTCAATTCCAAAAATCTTGACGACCTTATGGCTATGCTCAACCATGCATCGAGCGAAAGACAATTTATAATGTATGAAGCATTGCGAAAAGGCGCAGATATAAATGAACTTCATGAAAAAACTTTTATTAAACATTGGTTCATTTCTCAAATGAAAGAGTTGGTTGATCTTGAAGAAAAAATTCTTTCATATAAAGGAAAAGTTTTGCTGGATGATCTTTTAGTTCAAGCTAAGAAAGACGGCTTTGCAGATAAGTATTTGGCAAAAATTTTAAATGTCACTGAAAAATCAATTAGAGAAAAACGTATTTCTCTTGGAATAGAGGAAGCGTGGGAACCCGTTCCGGTAAGCGGGGTGAATGATGCTGCATATTATTTTTCAACATATAACGCGCAGAATAAACTTGAAGTAAGCAGCAACAAAAAAATTATGGTACTGGGCGGAGGCCCTAATCGCATCGGACAAGGAATTGAATTCGATTATTGCTGTGTACATGCGGCGCTTGCAATTCGTAACGCAGGTTATGAATCTATAATGGTTAATTGCAACCCCGAAACTGTTTCAACCGATTACGATACATCAGACAAATTATATTTCGAACCTCTTACCGTCGAAGATGTACTGAGTATTTATCTTAAAGAAAAACCAGAAGGCGTTATCGTTCAGTTCGGCGGACAAACTCCTTTAAATATTGCCAACGAACTTGCAGAAGCTGGAGTAAAGATTTTGGGAACAACTCCCGAAACAATTGATTTAGCCGAAGATCGCGACCGCTTCCGCCAAGTTA
The DNA here is from genome assembly GCA_964601095.1 of uncultured Melioribacteraceae bacterium. Lineage (GTDB taxonomy): Bacteria > Bacteroidota > Ignavibacteria > Ignavibacteriales > Melioribacteraceae > JAEWUC01. The sequence continues at coordinate 1,353 of CAZRMG010000130.1, forward strand.
TGACAAAACTTGGAATTCCTCAACCCGAATCTGGAATGGCGAGCACTCTTGAACAAGCTCTTGCAATCGCCGGACGAATTGGTTATCCGCTTATGGTGCGCCCATCGTATGTGTTGGGCGGAAGAGCAATGAAAATTATTCTAGATGAAGAAATGCTTAAACAATACGTTTTAGCAGCAGTGGATGTTTCGCCAGATAGACCATTGTTAATTGACAAATTTCTCGAAGATGCAATTGAAGCAGAAGCCGATGCAATTTCCGACGGCGTTGATGCTTTTGTTCCCGCCGTGATGCAGCATATTGAATATGCTGGAATTCATTCCGGGGATTCTGCATGCGTTATACCGCCGGTTATAATTCCTGAAAAGCATATTAATACTATCGAAGAATACACGCGAAAAATTGCTATCGAATTAAAAGTTGTTGGACTCATGAATATTCAATATGCTATTTATGACGACGTAGTTTATATACTTGAAGCCAATCCGCGTGCGTCGCGCACTGTTCCGCTAGTTTCAAAAGTTTGTAATATTTCAATGGCTAAATTGGCCACACAAATTGTTCTCGGAAAAAAATTAGCTGACCTAAATCTAAAAGCAAAAAAAATAAAACACTATGGCGTTAAGGAAGCAGTATTTCCTTTTAATATGTTCCCTAATGTCGATCCGATTCTTGGACCCGAAATGAGATCAACCGGCGAAGTGCTTGGTTTAGCCGATTCATATGGATTGGCTTTCTTTAAATCTCAAGAAGCAGCTCAACCTTCTCTTCCTATAAAAGGAACGGTTTTAATTACAATTGCCGATAGAGATAAACAACGCATTATTGAAGTTGCAAAAAATTTCATAGAAATGAATTTTAAAATTCTTGCTACCGGGGGCACTTATACTTTCCTAAAAGAACATGGTATAGAATCCGAAATGATTAAGAAGGTGCACGAAGGCAGACCAAATATTGTAGATGTTATAAAAAACGGTGAAATAAATTTGGTTATAAATACTCCTGCAGGAAAAATAAGCGAGTATGACGATTCATACATACGTAAGAATGCAATAAAACATAAAGTGCCGTATATAACAACAACATCTGCTGCGCTCGCCGCAACTAAAGGTATTAAAGACAGGCTGAATGGCGAGTATAAAGTTAAATCGCTGCAGGAATATCATTTGAGCATCGAGGATTAGAAAAAATAGAGATTTAATATTTAGGGTCGAGTTTTTCTCGACCCCATAATTTTTTGAAATTATTTTATTTGCGAGAGTCTTTTCGGTCCAACATTAATTACATCCTGCGAACATCCTTTTTCAAACAACTTAAAATTCTCGATGAAGCGCGCGGCAAGTGCATCGTATTTTTTCCAGTATTCATCTTTACTACCCCAAGAATTTTCGGGATACAAAACATCTTCGGGAACATCGGGACAGTTAATCGGCACTTCGTAACCGAATAATTTATCTTTACGGTATTTTACATCTTTTAATTTTCCATCTAACGCAGCATTTAAAAGATTGCGAGTATGACGAATGCTTATTCTTTTACCGACGCCAAATCTTCCGCCGACCCAGCCTGTATTCACGAGCCAAACAGTCGCGTCATGTTTTAAGATTCTTTGTTTTAACATCTCCGAATAATCGAATGGATGACGAACCATGAAAGGTCCGCCAAAACATGCCGAGAAAGTTATCTGTGGTTCTATACCCAAACCGATTTCCGTTCCCGCAATTTTTGAAGTGTACCCGCTTATAAAATGATACTGCGCCTGTTCGGGTGTTAATCTTGCAATCGGCGGCATTACACCGGATGCATCGCACGTTAAGAAAATTACATTCTTCGGGTGAGTGCGTACAAATCCTTCTTTTATTACATTATCTATAAATTCCACCGGGTAAGATGCGCGCGTGTTTTCAGTAATTACATCATCATCGAGATCAATATTTCTTGATACGGGATCGAAGACAACATTTTCTAAAATTGTTCCGTAACGATGAGTTGTTGCGTAAATCTGCGGCTCGTGTTCTGCAGAAAGACGTATAACTTTTGCGTAACATCCGCCTTCGAAATTGAAAACTCCGTTTGCACTCCAGCCGTGTTCGTCATCGCCGATTAGTTTTCTTTTCGGATCGGCTGAAAGCGTTGTCTTTCCTGTACCGCTTAAACCGAAGAACAAGGCAACATCGCCGTCATCGCCGACGTTTGCCGAACAGTGCATCGGTAAAACATCTTTGTATGTAAGAAGAAAATTCAAAACAGTGAAAACCGATTTCTTAATTTCACCGCCGTAAAGTGAGTTGGCAATTACAGCGGTTCTTTGATCAAAATTAATTATGATAGCCGTATCGCTTCGCGTTCCGTCAATGATGGGATCAGTTTTAAATCCCGGCAAAGCAAGTATTGTAAATTCCGGTATGAAATTTTTTAATTCATCTTTATTATCGGTTGTGATAAACATATTACGTACGAATAATGAATGCCATGCTTTCTCGGTTATAATTCTAACCGGCATTTTATAGTCGGGGTCGGCACCGGCATAAACATCCTGCACAAATAGTTCTTCGCCCTGCGCCCACGCCTGCAATCTTCCGATTAATTGCGACCATTTTGATGTTGTGTACGGACGGTTATATGTTCCCCACCAAATATCTTCTTGTGAAGTTTCTTCGAGCACAACAAATTTATCCGATGCCGCACGCGCTGTATGTTTGCCTGTATTTACAAGTATTGCACCGCCCTTAACAATTTTTGCTTCGTTGCGGAATACTGCTTCTTCGTATAAAGCTTCATCGGGTAAATTCCAAAATACCCTATCAAGAAAAGTTAATCCTTGATTCTTCAAACGGAAGTCCGAAGCGAGTTCCATCGCCTGCTTTGTTGCGGGTGTGTTGAATTCGAGATATTTGCTCATGACCAATCCCTC
>CAZRMG010000130.1:4276-5758 GCA_964601095.1 uncultured Melioribacteraceae bacterium
AATTTGCGGTCGCCAATGTATAATTCGTTCGGCGCGTTCGGGTCAAGCGCCCATTTCATTCTTTCTATTCCATCCGTAATATCTTTTATCGTTCCGCAGTAACTTATTCTTAAATGTCCGTCCAAACCGAATTCTTTACCGGGAACCGTTAATACCATAACCTTATCTATTAAATAGTTGGAAAGTTTTTGTGAATCTTTTTCATACGCTGAAAAATCTGCAAACAAATAAAATGTGCCGTCGGGAACAGTTACTTTTACACCTTCAAATGAACGAAGCTGATCGACAAGAACATTCCTGTTGTTTTCCAAAGTAACGCGTAGGTTTTCAACACTCGATTGAATTCCGTTCAACGCGCCGATAGCCGCTTTCTGCATTACTACCGAAGGACCCGATGTTTGATGACCTTGAATGTTCGCCATTGCTTCTATTAATTTTTTATTTCCAACAGCCCAGCCGATACGAAATCCCGTCATGGCATATTGTTTTGATACGCCGTTAATTATTAGAAGTTTAGATTCTTCGACCGATTTTTTTGTGTAATCGTAAGCGCTGTATGTTTTCTTTCCATCGAATAATAAACGATGATAAATATCATCCATTATTAAATAGATATTCTTGCGCTCACAGAAATCTACAATGTCGGCAATGAATTCTTCGGAATAATATGCGCCTGAAGGATTATTGGGTGAATTAATAATTATTGCTTTTGTGTACGAACCGACTCTTTGTTCAATATCTTTTAAACGAGGATAGAATGTTCCGTCTTCCGGCAAAGCCGCAACTGGAATAGCGCCGCACAAACGCGCCATATCCGGGTAACTTACCCAATACGGGGCGGGATATATTACTTCTTCCTGCGGATTAAGAATTGCCTGTAGCGCAACCATAATTGCCTGTTTTGCGCCGCTCGATGCAATAACATTTTCTACATTTACTTTTCGATGATAATATTCTTCGGTATAACGTATGACTGCTTTTTTCATTTCCGGAATACCATCCGCCGGGGCATAACGGACCTCGCCCGAATTCATCAAATTAACAGCCGATAGAATTGCATCCATCGGTGCCCTGCTTTTTGGTTCACCGCCGCCTAAGTGTATTACGGGATCGCCTTTTTCTCTTAGGATTGCTGCTTTTTCATTTAAAGCTAATGTTGGCGAAGGTTTGATTGACCTTGCTATTTGACTTAAGCTCATTGTAGTCTCAAGATTTAGTTTATAAAAAGAACATGCGTTGAAAAAATATGACGAATTGTTTTTCTAACCAAACTTGCAGTTTCACGCTTGAACCTAAGTTATTAATAACGAAGTGATGCTTTTGTTTAATAACTAATCTTTGATTTGAGTATATCTCAAATAATTAGCATTGTGTATTGTTATAGCTTGGAAACTACGGATGAAAATATTTTTCGATTTCCTTCAAAACTTTATCAGTATCAATCAGCACATCCATATTGGTAAAACGGATGACTCTTTTATT
>CAZRMG010000130.1:5768-7378 GCA_964601095.1 uncultured Melioribacteraceae bacterium
TGAGTATATCTCAAATAATTAGCATTGTGTATTGTTATAGCTTGGAAACTACGGTAAAAAATAATTTCACCACCCCCTCGCCTCGCTGAAGACGCGCCTGCCTCGCCTTGTGGTCGAGTCAAGGCGGGAGTCGAAGCGGGCTGTGTCCCCCTCCTTAAACAAGGAGGGGGATTTTAATCCCCCTCTTCATTTTGAAGAGGGGGTGCTCGGCGGAGCCGGGCGGGGGTGATCAAGTTTATTTATCTCTGAAATTTCTCTCTATTTCCTTCAAAACTTTATCAGTATCAATCAGCACATCCATATTGGTAAAACGAATGACTCTTTTATTCAATGATTCCAAATATTTTGTTCTTGCTTCATCGTACTTCACCTGTTCTTCTTCTTTATGATGTTCACCATCCAACTCAATTATTAATTGTTCTTCGGAACAATAAAAATCAACAATGTATTTTCCAATACTATGCTGACGTGTAAATTTTCTTCCGGCAAGTTGTTTGCCTTTTAGGAAATACCAAAGACGTTTTTCTGCAGATGTAGCATTGTTGCGTAGGTCTTTTCTTCGTTGTCTAAATATTTTTAGAGTATGTAATCTACCCATCTATTTGACCTCCCCCTGTTTCCCCCTCCTTAAAAAAGGAGGGGGATTTTAAACCCCCTCTTCAAGTTGAAGAGGGGGTGTCCGGCGAAGCCGGGCGGGGGTGTTCATAAGTTTAGTTCTTCCTGGTGCTGCTTCTTCCCTTTCTTAGTCGCAGCTTTAAATGTAACGTTCACCGCCGGCAATTTGAGTTGTTTATTTTGGAAGTAATCTTTCAAAGTAAGTATTTGCAGTTTCGGGTATTTAAATCCCGGTACATCAACAAAACCGGAAGCGGTTACAGTTTCCATCATCGGTTTTGTAGGATTTTCTATTGTAAGAAAAACACCGAGCGAACATTTATGCTTATCCATTGCGCCGAGCAGCGCATCGATATCTTTTGATTGAACATTAACGCCGCCTTTTACCTGGAATGCCGCTTTTATAGTTTCATTGCTTTTATGATCAATTAAATACTGCCCAATTCCATCAACACCTTTATCGGCGCCTTTTGTACCGAAAGTTGTTGAGAATACTTCGAACTCCGTTAGCCACCAATCCTGGAATGCATTCGGGTTTTGTTTCCATAACTCAATCGCACTTTGTTCATCTGCGGGAATGCCGCGCACTTCGAACGGATTTAATTGTTTGCCGTAAGAATCCCGCAATCTTCTTTTAATTAACGAAATTGCTATCGGAGAAATATCAATCCCTATCCATTGCCTGTGCAAATGTTCCGCCGCGTCAACGGTTGTGCCGCAGCCGCAAAATCCGTCCAATACAACATCACCTTCGTTGCTGCTTGCCTGTATTATTCTTTCTAATAATGCACGCGGCTTTTGTGTGGGATAACCAAGGCGTTCTTGATCAGCAGCTCTCAATTGACTAATGTCAGTCCAATTGTCTCCAACTACAACTCCTTTTTGCTCATCCAAATATCTTTTCAACATAATTCTGCCATCTTTTTCTTTAGGAAATAGCAACTTTCCTTGTTCATCCAATGCTTTCATTGTTTCTAAAGAATATCTCCAACCTT
>CAZRMG010000131.1:0-7369 GCA_964601095.1 uncultured Melioribacteraceae bacterium
GCAGCAGAGTTTATTCTTGATAATTCAGTTTTGGCTGACCGGGACGATGCGATCGATTTAATGAAAGAAGGTGCCGATGCTATTCTTAATTCCGGCGATCCGTTCATCGCATTTGCTATGGAATCTGCCAATGAATTAGCAGGGCTTCAACAAAAAGCAAAAGAGATTGCAAACACAGAACAAGTTTTTGACGACATGCTTGGTCAGGCAATATTCAAAGTATATGGAACAACTATTCCACCGGATGCAAACTTTACTTTAAGAGTTAGCGACGGCGTACTTTCAAGTTTCGATTATAACGGAACTAAAGCCCCGTTTTTCACAACATTTTACGGCTTGTACGACAGATGGTTCTCTTTCCAAAAAGAATACCCTTGGACTTTGCATGATAGATGGGCTGATGCTTCGGACGATATAGATTTGAACACACCGTTTAATTTCATATCGACAAATGATATTGTTGGCGGTAATTCCGGCAGCGCAATCATTAATAAAAACGCAGAGGTAGTCGGACTCGCCTTCGACGGCAATATGGACAGCATCGTCGGTAATTTTATTTACATGCCGCATAACAATAGATGTGTTGCCGTTGATGCAAGAGCAATGCTTCAGGCATTTGATAAAGTTTATAAAGCCAAGCGCATTTTTGAGGAATTATCAAACGGTAAATTTGTCCAATAATTTTTTGCAAACTTTTTGTATAAAGGGCTGTCTAAATATGCAGCCCTTTTTTATTTTAAACTTATTATTGCATCATTTAATACCGGAGTAATTATGAACCATAAAAAAAGTTTAATGCTGTTTCTATTTTTTCTTCTATCGTTAAAAATAAATTTGATTTCGCAGTCCATCTATGAACCCGTTGATATTTCGAAAGTTAAATCTTCACTCGATGAAATGGGAAAGATGTGGACTTTTGATGCTATACCTTTTGATTATTTTGAAAAAGAATATGGCTTCAAACCGTCAGAGGAATGGCTTAACGATGTAATGAAATCTGCGCTTCAATTCACCAACGGATGTTCCGCTGCTTTTGTATCTGAAGACGGATTGATAATGACAAACCATCACTGCGCACGAAATATTTTGCCCGGACTTTCACCCGAAGGAAAGGACTATTTGAAAGATGGGTATTATGCCGCCGATTTAACCGATGAAATTACAGCGCCGAATATTTTTGTCGATCAGCTTATTCAAATTGAAGACGTTACTTCTGATGTAATTGAAGCAATGAAATCGGGGGCGGATGATAAAGAAAAAGTTCAGAAGCGTGATGAAAAAATTAAATCTCTTGAGAATAATTTTACTGAACAAACCGGGATGGTTTGTAAAGTGGTTGAATTGTACAACGGCGGAAAATATTCGATGTACATTTATAAAAGGTACAGCGACATTCGTTTGGTTATGTCGCCGGATTTTCAAATAGCTTCTACGGGATGGGATTGGGATAATTTTACTTATCCGCGTTATGAACTCGATTTTATGTTTTTCCGCGCATATGAAAATAATAAACCGGTAAAAGTTGAAAACTATTTTAAATTCAGTAAACAAGGTGCAGAGGAAGGCGAGTCGATTTTTGTTGTAGGAAGACCCGGCAGCACGCAACGACTAATTTCAGTGGCTCAATTGGAATTTTTGCGAGATAAAGTTTATAAGTATAATCTTTCACTTTTCAACGAGATTTATCAAGTTTATTTCGAGTTGTTTGAAAAGCACCCCGAAAGATATTCCGAATTATTAAACATGGTTATGAGCTGGGGGAATGCGCGAAAATCTTATGCGGGAAGATTTATGGCTCTTCGCGATCAATTTGTAATGGCGAAGAAAAATGATTTCGAAAAAAACTTCCGTGAAAAAATTAGCGCGGACCCATTATTAAAAGAAGAATACGGGCACGTCTGGGATGCGCTTAAAAATAGTTTTGATGAATCCAGAAAATACGTTGATGAAATTTCAGCTTTTGCATTACCGCGCTTTGGACAAATAAGATCTGTGTATTACAATATTGCCGAAAGTATAATTAAATATGCCGAACAAATAAAATTAGATGAAGACTCACGAGAAGCCGCATATAAAAAAGACAAAATTGCGGAAACGGTTGAGGCAATTTTTCCTAAAGGAATTGATACCGAATTGCAAACCAAATTAATCCGTGCGCAATTAAACTATATTATCGGAATTCTCGGCGAAGATAATGAGATTGTTAAAAAAATATGCGAAGGCAAAAAGGGAGATGAAGGAGCGGAAATTTTGTTGAATAAGTCTTTGTTAACTTCTAAAGTCAAAGTTGATGAATTACTGAAAAAAACTCCCGACGAAATTCTCAATTCAAATGATCCGTTTATTTATTTCATTCAATCAACAAAAGATAGATTAGTAAATCTTAGAAGTAAAGCCGCCGAAATAAACGCCACTATTGAAGTGTTGAATCAGCAGCTCGGCGAGGCGGGATTCAAAGTTTACGGAGATCAAATTCCGCCGGATGCAACTTCAACTTTAAGAATATCCGACGGACGCATCAAAGGATTTGAATACAACGGAACAATTGCACCCGGTAAAACGACATTCTTCGGTCTGTACGACAGGTGGAATTCATTCGGTAAAAAAGATTATCCTTGGGGTTTACACGAACGCTGGCAGCAAATTCCTCAAACACTTGATTTATCAATACCGATCGGCTTTGCTTCAACTAACGATATTGTTGGTGGAAACTCCGGCAGTTCTGTAATAAATAAAAATAAAGAAGTGGTTGGAATTGTTCACGACGGGAATCTTGAAAGTCTTGCCGGCGATTTTATTTTCCTCGAATCGAACAATAGAGCAGTTGCAACAGATTCATTCGGGTTGATAGAATCTTTAATCCATGTTTTTAAAACCGACAGATTAGTGAGAGAATTAAAAGCAGGCAAAATTGAATAGTTGATAAAGTTATTCCTTCAACTTACATTTATATGCGGGATGAAAAAATCATCCCGCTTTTTGAAACTTATCATATCTCTTCTTCGGTTTATAATGTTTTATAAGGAAAGGGAAATGAATGCTTCAACAAATAAACTCCAAAACATCTTCGCCGTGTAACGGGTTCTGTGAATTGGACAAAGCAAAAAAATATTGCAAAGGGTGTTTAAGAACGATGACGGAAATCGTTTCGTGGCAGATGCTTTCAGATGATGAAAAACTTGAAGTATTACACAGCATTAGAAAGCGTAAAGAAAAAATGAAACATAATTAGAGATTATAAATGCTTCCTTTATTAATCGACCTTGACGGGGTTTTAAGAATTAACCAGCAGCCGGCACCGCTTGTTGAAAATTTTATGAATTATATAAATAAGCAAAAACGCCCGGCGTGCATTCTTAGTAATTCAACTCTTTCAACGGCGGAAGATGTTGCAGAATTTTTTGCATTCCACGAAATCGATTGCAAAATCCCAATAATGACTGCTGCCTCGGCAGCGGCTATTTATGCAAAACAAAATTATCACCGTGTTGCCGTTTATTGCACGGATAAAATTAAACGCATCTTTGCCGAGATTTTGGATTATAATAATCCCGAAGCAGTGATAATCGGCGATTACGGAAAGAAGTGGGATTTCAAAACCTTAAACGAGATTTATAAAAAAGTAAATTCCGGCGCAGATTTTATTGCGATGCATAAAAAGCGCGTTTGGGAAACTGCACAAGACGGCGTGCTTTTAGACGTAGGACCTTTTGTTGCGGCGATTGAATATGCAACCGGTAAAAAAGCCGCCGTGGTCGGAAAACCTTCAACGGTATATTTTAAATCTGCGTTGAAATTATTACGCTACCCAGAAGATTCTAAATTTATTATGATAGGCGACAATCTTGAAACAGATATAAAAGGCGCGCAAATTCTCGGGGCGAAAACAATATTGATTTATACGGGAAAAACTATCGACCCGGTAGCGGAAGATTCCGAAATTAAACCCGATTATGAAGCTCAAACTTTAGATGATGTTATCGGTATTTTGGAAAAAGAAAAATTTTAATTCCACATAAGATGATTAATGCGGATTCATTTTCCTTTCATATGCAAGATCAACAATTTTTTTCAGAGTTTTTTTGTAAGAAAAACCTGCTTGTTTTGCCGAACGCATAAATCCCGCATCCTCGGTTAAATCCGGGTTTGGATTCACTTCAAGCACATAAAGTTTGTTATCCTTTCTTGAAAGACGCATATCAACCCGTGCGTAATCTCTTGCGTGTACGGCTTTAAAACATTGCAACGCCATCTGCTCGGCTTCCTTTCTTGTTTTTTCGGGAAGCACTGCCGGGCAAATAGGAATTGTTTTATGATATGCTTCATGAAGAGGATCCCATTTTGCTTGGAAACTAACAATCGGGTGGAGATGATCCGGCAATCCTGTAAAATCAATTTCGCTAATTGGAAGAACCTGCGGTTCTTTATCCCCAAACACTGCAACGTTTAATTCCCGTCCTAAAATAAATTCTTCTACTAATGCAGGCTGTTTGAAGGAATTGAAAACATATTCAACTCGTTTTTTTAGCTCCTCAACATTTTCAACAATGGATTCATTTTCGATTCCAACACTTGCATCTTCCCAGGCGGGTTTTACGATTAACGGATATGATAATCCAAGTCGGAACGATCTATCCATCGTTTTAATTATTTTATAATGCGGTGTGCGTATTCCTATTGAACTTAGTATTCTTTTTGTTAAAGTTTTGTTTTGGCAAGTGCCGAGGGCCAACGGAGGTGCGCCGGTATAACTGACGCCAAGCAATTCCAATAATCCTGTAAAACTCATTTCCAATCTCGGTTGATCTTTGTACAATTCAACAAAATTGAAAACTACATCCGGCTTGTTCTTTTCATAATCTTTAATAAAAATATGAAGATTATCCAGGATATTTAGTGTGTAAGTTTCATACCCGGATTTACGGAGTGCCGTTGCAATTGTCTCGTATTCCGAGATTGGGTCGTTCCCGGCCAGGTCAAAGACCGGTTCAAAATCAAGATCTTTTGCACTCTTTTTACTTTTCTTTTTGTACATCTCCGGGCTGGATTCGTTATAAACTACCGCTACTTTCATTGTACCCTTTAAATTTTTTTACAAAGTAAACAAAAATGTTTGGTATATCAAAACTTTTACTATTTTTGCTCCAATCCGAAAACACGAGTTATAAAGATGAGTTTCTATCCGCAGCCGAATAAATATCAATGTGGACCATTTGCTTTAAAATACGCATTGGTAATGTTGGGAATATTTAAAGACGAAGACCAAATTGGAATAATTGCAGGCAGCACCTGGTGGGCAGGCACTGATGAATTCGGTCTTGCACGTGCAGCTCGCCGTTTCGACTGCCGCATGAGGCATTTTCAATCAAGCAATCCCGACGACGCAAGAAGAATGCTGGTTGCCAATCTTAAAAAAGGTTACCCGTGCATTTTAAGCGTCAAGAATTGGGAACATTGGGAAACTGTAGTCAGCTATCAAAAAGGAAAATTTGTTGTAATCGACAGCGAACTTGATAAAGTTGTTGATGTTGTTACTTCTTCAAAACTTTTAAGAAGATGGCGATATGTTGAGGATGAAACCGGTATAAAAAGTTACGACGGCTATGCATTAAGTCCTTTATCAAAAGTTCATACACGCGCAAAATTCACTCCTGAAAAAGCTATTCAGTTGATGTACGAAAAGAACGAAGACCTCGCGCGTAAATGGGATCAATACACAAACGATTTAATAACAATCTGCAAACCGCGCACAAAACTCAGCTCCAATATTATTACATTTTCAGAATTTTTAAGACGCAACGAGCAAAACCTCGTAAAGCGTGTAGCCAACTGGCACGGTGAACCGACTTACTCCGAGCTTAAAAAGATTTTGAGCAATATGAAATTCATTGCCGAAGTCTATGATTTAATTGTCCCCGAAGATGAAGAGAAAAGAACCGCGATTGACGTTGCCGCAATTTTAATGATGTACGCCTGCGGTAAGTATGGTATGAGTCCTATTTATTAGTGAAGAGTGTAGAGTGAAGAACGCAGAGTTTTCTATTAAAGTATTGTTAAGATGACTGGTTTTGTGAATTAATTTTTATGAAAGAATAGAACACTAATTATTTATGATATACACAGATGTGTTTTAATCATAACAAATCATAATCATCATAAAAAATCTGCGTTCCTTTTGTTCTTTATTAAAATATTATGTTTTTCATAAATGTTTATTTCTAATTCAAGTACGGGTTAAGATGTAAAATGAATAGACATCATAAAATATTTAGAAGTGAAAACTCAGCTTTACTTGTAATCGATATTCAGGAAAGAATATTGCCTGTAATTTTCGAAAGCGAGAGAGTTGTTCAAAATACTATTAAACTTATTAATGGTTTTAAGATTTTGAACGTGCCGGTATTTTATACCGAGCAATATCCAAAAGGTTTGGGACCGACATCAAGCCAAATTAAAGAAGTGCTTAGCGGTATAGAAGCTATCAGCAAAATGACATTCAGTTGTTCCGGCGCAGGAAATTTATTTGAACAATTAAGAAATACAAGTATAGAACAAATTGTTTTATGCGGAATTGAAAGTCATGTTTGTGTTATGCAAACGGCTCTCGATTTAATTGCAAACGGATTTAAAGTACAAGTAGCCGCCGATGCCGTATCATCCCGCCGCGTGTTTGATTATAAAATTGCCTTGGAAAGATTAAGAACTAACGGAGCAGAAATTACATTAACCGAATCTGTTTTGTTTGAAATGCTGAATGTTTGCGGTACGGATCAGTTTAAAGCAATATCAAAAATTGTAAAGTGAAGTTTTTTGAATTCTATCCCTCCCTCCACTTATTAAAAATTGTTGTATAGAAACAATTTTATCCCTAGGCAAAGTAGTGTTTAATCAATATTATCTTTTATAAAATGAAATAATTAATTTGATAACAGTTTAAGTTTTTTTTATGTTGTAAACGAAACTTGTGCGATGAGTTTCACATCTTTGGATAAGGTGCTATCCAAAAGCAGATCAGAAAATAACCTTCAGCGAATTTGCTGACAGCGGGGTTACAAAAATGAAATTCCCAAAATAAATTAAACGAATAATCCGTAGGGAAAGGTCTATGACCGTTCCGAAATATATTTGTTTTGTCATTCCCAAGTTGGCGGGAATCCAAAACAATAGATGCCGGATCGAGTCCGGCATGACAACATGTAGCGCAGATTCTTAATCTGCGCTGGTAAACCGATCCCTACGAAAACAAAAAACATGGATATAAAATGAAGCAGAAAATATTTCTAATAATTGCGGTTGTAATATTGGTAATAACCAACTCGTGCAAAGATAACGGCACAGGCCCCGAAACACTTGAACCCGGCAGAAGGGA
>CAZRMG010000132.1:0-4377 GCA_964601095.1 uncultured Melioribacteraceae bacterium
CGTTTTGGGATTGAACTGTGGAAATATTTTTTGATTGCCGCTTTATTATTAGCTTTGCTTGAAATGTTTGTAGCCAAAAGCGCGAAAAAGGATTTAGTAAGTGAATAACTGCCGTAGAAATATTTCAACGAATTGATTAAATGAATTAAAGGATTATATGATTGATCTTCAAAAAAAAGAAAAAGAACGTGCAATATTAATTACGATTTCAACGGGTGAGTATTCTAAACATCAAGTTGAAGAACATCTCGATGAACTTGAACTTCTTGCAGATACAGCCGGTGCGGAAACTGTCTTTAAAATAATGCAAGACAGGCATCGCCCCGACCCGGCGTTTTTTATCGGCAAAGGTAAAGCAGAGGAAATTGCACAGTTAATCGAATTAAACGAAATTCAACTAATAATTTTTGACGACGATCTCAATCCAACACAAGTAAGAAATCTCGAAAAAGTTTTTGAAAGAAAAGTACTCGACCGCAGCGGGTTAATACTCGATATTTTTGCTTCACACGCTAAAACAAGAGAAGCTAAAACGCAGGTAGAGCTTGCACAACTTCAATACATGTTGCCGCGTTTAACTCGCGCGTGGACTCACCTTTCAAAACAATACGGCGGTATCGGCACAAAGGGACCCGGCGAAACTCAAATTGAAACCGACAGAAGAATTATTAGAACGCGCATAAGTAAGTTGAAAGAAAATCTTGAGAAAATCGGCGCGCAGCAAAAAACTAAAAGTTCAGGCAGGAAGGATTTTGTAACCGCAACACTTGTAGGATATACAAACGCAGGCAAATCCACTTTAATAAATAGATTAACAAATGCCGGCGTGCTTGCCGAAGACAAATTATTCGCTACTTTGGATTCAACTACAAGAGCTTTCGAAATTGAAAAAGGCAAGAAAATTCTTATCAGCGATACTGTTGGATTCATCCGTAAACTTCCGCATCACCTTGTAGCTTCGTTTAAAAGTACTTTGAATGTCGTTCGCGAAGCAGATATTGTTTTGCACATTATCGATGTTTCGCACGAATATTTTGAGGACCATATTAAAGTTGTTGAAGAAACATTAAAGGACTTAGACAGTTCTAAAAAAGTACAGATTAAAGTATTCAATAAAATAGATGCTTTAACCGACAGGACTAAAATTGATTTAATTTCTCACAGATATCCTGACAGCATTTTTATTTCCGCAGAACGAGGCATCGGTATTACAAAACTCGGCGAAAGGTTATTAGACGTTTACGAAAAAAATTACGTCGAAAAAAGTTTGAAAATATCCAACAGCGCATCGAAAATTATTTCAAAAATATATGAGCTTTCCGAAGTGTTGGATATAAATTACGAAGACAATTTTGTTTTAATAAAATACCGGGCCAGTTCGGCTAATCACAATCTTATTCAAAAAATGTTAAACACAAACTGAAAGGTGTTCAATGAAAAAGTACATTCTTTTTTTATCGTCTTTTATAATACTGGTATTTTCATCGGACTTGCTTGCACAGGTTCAAGGCGGGTCGTTTTTTGTTGACTCAAGCACCAAGAATTATACATTAAAGGATAATGAAGGCAAGCGTGAAGTTTTCGTTGAAATAAATTTTACAAAACCATTTGAAAGCAAACCGACGGTTCTTACATCATTAAGTTTGCTCGATATAACCGGGGAAAAATTTGACATCCAATCGAATTCATCAACAACAATTGAAAACCGCGGATTAAAAATTGCAACCGAAGCAACCGGTGTATCCCGCGACGGTTTTGTTCTTAAAATTGTTGTTTGGGGTAAAACACAAATCAATGCTGTCGGCGGCAGTTGGATTGCTTTTGAATAACTCTTATTCGTAATAAATTGTAGTTTCATTCAATATTGAAAATACTGGAGGTGAAAATGAAAAGCGTAAAAGAATATTATGACACCATCGGCTGGAAAAAAGAAAAGGGCAAGTATGTTGATACGTTGATGTTCACTTCCGACAAAGGAATGAAATATAAAGAAGTGTGCTTCAAGAGATTGCGCGATATGATCGGTCAACCAGATTTATTACTTGATGTTGCTTGCGGGGCGAAGCCATTCCCGTCCGATGCTCAAAAACAATTATGTATAGATTTCAGCATCACCGCAATTGAGGAAGCTAAAAAAAACAAACCGGATGGTTTTTTTGTACTTGGCGATATTACATCGCTACCGTTAAAAGATAATTCCGTTTCGAGCGCTTTATCGCTTCACACTGTTTATCATGTTCACAAGGACAAACAAGACGCGGCAATAAAAGAGCTGAAGCGAGTTACAAGCAAGAAATGTTTTATTGTGTATAACGCAGGCAAGCACGCAACTATCGTCAATATGCTGACGTTGCCTTTGCAATTATGGAACTGGTCGGAAAAGAGAATCAATCCAAACAGTAAAAGAAAGTTATACTTTTATGCGCACAGTTATAAATGGCTTGAGCAATTCGGTAAAATTGAAACGCACCGTTTGCTCAATGAAAACGGCATCAAACTTTATAGCTGGCTCTTGTGGCTTGTATCTAAAATCGAAATATATTTTCCGAAACATTCATATCATCCGCTGTTAATAATTGATAAAACGAAGCAATAAATTATTTCTATTTGGAAAAAATTATGAAACTTACAATCGACGGCAAATCGCTTACAGTAAAGAAGATAGAAACATTCATAAAAGAAAACCAGGAAGTTGTACTTTCCGGCGAGGCGAAAAAGAAAATAATTCGTGCAAGAAAATTAATTGATAAATGGGTTGCATCGGGTGAAGCAATTTACGGTGTGACAACAGGTTTCGGCGAATTTGCAAATGTCAAAATTTCTGAAAAAGACACCGAAGAGTTACAACACAATTTAATTGTAAGCCATTCCGCCGGTGTCGGTGAAAACTTGCCGCCGTTGATTGTAAAAATTATGATGCTTTTGCGGGCAAATGCACTCGCGCGCGGGAATTCAGGTATTAAACTTTCTACTCTCGAACATCTGCTGGCAATGATTAATAATAATATTATTCCAGTAATTCCTTCGCAGGGTTCCGTCGGTTCGAGCGGCGACCTCGCTCCTCTTTCGCATCTTGTGCTTGCTATGATCGGAGAAGGCGAAGTGCAATTAATTAAAAATGTCCTCGATGAAAATTCTTGTTCGGCTAAAATAATTTCTGCAAAATCTGCTTTTAAGAAATTCAAAATGAGTTCGATAAAGCTCGGCGCTAAAGAAGGATTAGCATTAATAAACGGCACGCAAATGATGACGGCGTTCGGTGCATGGATTTGCATTCAATCTCAAAAATTAATTAAGCATGTTGATATTGCTTCTTCATTATCTCATGAAGCGCTGCGGGGAACAGACAAAGCTTACGATTTACGACTTCATCAGCTTCGTCCGTACAAGGGACAAATTACAACCGCGAAGAATATGCTCTCACTTTTAAAAAACAGCGAGATTAGAAATTCGCATTTAACAAACGATGAGCGGGTTCAGGATTCATATTCAATCCGGTGTATTCCGCAAATCCACGGCGCATCGCGCGATACTATTGATTATGTTAGTTCACTTGTAGAAATAGAAATTAATTCCGTAACCGATAACCCGTTAATATTTCCCGATCAACAAGATCACATTGAAGGCGGGAATTTTCACGGTCAGCCGATGGCATTGGCAATGGATTTTATGTCAATCGCACTTTCGGAACTTGCCAATGTTTCTGAGCGACGAACAGAAAGAATGGTTAACGGCGCATTGAGTAAACTACCGCGTTTCCTCACAGAGAAAGGCGGGTTGAATTCAGGTTTGATGATAGCTCAATACACAGCCGCATCTCTTGTCTCCGAAAACAAAGTTTTATCACACCCGGCAAGCGTAGATTCTATTCCGACATCGGCAAACCAGGAAGATCATAATTCGATGGGATCAATAGCCGCGAGAAAGTGTTTCCAAATTCTTAAAAATGTTCAGACCGTTATTGCAATTGAATTATTAACCGCCGCACAAGCCGTGGAGTTTTTAAAACCTTTAAAATGCGGAGTAGGCACAAACGCGGCTTTCGATACAATAAGAAAATTTATTCCGCCTTTAAAACATGATAGGGTTCTAAGCAAAGATATAGCTAAAGCATTAGCTCTTATCAAGAATGAACAAATTTTGGAAAATGTTGATAAGGTTGTAAAACTTATTTGATATGATTAAATAGATGCTATTCTTTTAAATAAAAAATATGTAAGGATAATTTTATGGGAATAATATTTGTATTTATGATTTGTGTTTTACCATGTATTGTTTTAGCACAAGAACAAGTAGTACCTGAATGGGCACTTCCGGGATCAAAAACTCATACTCAAATATCACCACCATCTGATTTTCATAGACCTACAAGAACAT
>CAZRMG010000132.1:4387-7366 GCA_964601095.1 uncultured Melioribacteraceae bacterium
GGATATTTGAGGGTCAATCAGACGTTGGCGCAGCACTTATCGAAGGTAGTTCGAGTTATGACCCAACAACAAAACAATATACAATTATTTCAGCTGGTTATAATATCTGGTATGTTCGTGATGAGTTCCGCTTCCTTTGGAAAAAAATGTCTGGGGATATTTCGCTTGCAGTAGACATAAATTATCCGAATTCGTTAGGGTACTTCGATCGCAAAGCAGTTCTTGTATTTCGTGAAAGCCTTGACGATGATTCAAAAGAAGCACTTGTTGCACTTCATGGCGATGGTATGATTCACCTTGCGTGGCGTCCTGAAAAAGGCCTCCGCATAAAAGATATGGAATATCGAATTGGTAGTAGAGGTGGTTTACCAGGAGGTAAATCACCAGACGATCTTGTTACTGCTCATGCCAAACGTATTGGCATCGAAAAGCATGGTAATTCCTATACGCTTTTCGTAAGTATGGATGGCGAACCAATGAATCAATTTGGTGCCCCAATCCAGTTGAAAATTAATGAACCATTTTATGTCGGAATTGGTTTTTGTTCTCATTTACCGGATAAAGCTGATACTGCATTAGTCTCAAATGTTGTTCTTATTAATGAATCGGGTAAGGTTCGTTAACATAATAATGGGATATATTTTTCACAAAACTAAAATTAGATATCTATGAGTTGATTGACATCAGCTTTAAAAGTACAACCCCTAATTAATGCGGTCGCCGTTTTCGTATTTAGCATTTTTGTAATTATTGGCTTGGGTCTTCCGTGTATTATTGCTTTGTAAAGTAGTTCTGTTAAATAAATATTCTAAAATTATTTGTATTAGTTTATAAAACATCATTTCTATTCTGGTTAGCGCGTTATTTGCAACGCTATTGTACCGTTGAATAAAACTAATAATGGAAAATATATAACATGAGGACATTGATATTATTGACAATGCTATTGAACCTATCATTTTTATCACCATTCAATAGTATTGCCCAAACAAACGGAAAACTGAAATATAAAAATCACCCAAGCATAGAAATATTCAATTCACAAGAACGAATTTTTCACTCTGAAATTTATAATCATAAAATAACCTTGCAGATTTATTTACCAATGGGTTATGAAGAGAAAGACACTACTTTCAATAAATATCCCAACCTTAAAAGTGAGCGCAGAGAATCTTATCCTGTTTTGTACTTACTTGATTCAGACGTCTATTTTGGTATGGCATCAACAATTGCACGCCTTCTTCAGTGGGAAAATAAATTACCCGGAATAATAATAGTGGGTGTTAGTTATGGTCTTTCAGATTGGTATGGCCAAAGACAATATGATTACTTCCCCTTTCCTGACACGAGTTTAAAAGTACCTGGAGAAGCATCCAAATTTTTAGAAATGCATGAAAAAGAACTTTTTCCCTATATTGAATCAAATTTTAGAGTTGATTCCAATCATAGAATATTATTTGGCCATTCTGCCGGAGGAATCTTTACTCTCTATGCGTTGCTTTCAAAGCCGGAGTTATTTCAAGGTTATATCTCAGCTAGTCCTTGGAAAAAATATCTCAATAAATACTTTTTTGATTTTGAAAAAAAATATTCTGCCGAAAGAAATGATCTACCCGCGAAACTATATTTATCCATGGGTGCTTTGGAACTGAAAGAGTTGAAGCCGGAGTGGGAAAAATTTCTGGATGTTTTATCTAATAGAAATTATAAAAATCTAACAATAGAAAATGTTCTTATTGAAGATGAAAGTCACTTGTCGGTTGTTCCTATAGTTTTTGTAAAAAGTCTCCAGTGGTACTTTTCAAAGGAATAAAAGTATAAACAAATTTCTTGGGAGCTAATGTTTTTATTAAGGAAATTTTAATAATATTGTATAACAAGCCAAGAAAGCAGATGCCGTATTCACACTTGGCCGTTTCGTAACTATTGGCTCTGTTCTTCCGTGTAATGGTATTTATGCAAAGTTATTTTGATAAATAAATTTTCCCAAAAATTATTGGTTGCTGCTATTTAAGTTTCATTGCTATGTTGTGTGCCGGCTTAAAACACGTGATATTAAATCAATATGGTAAGAAATGAGAATTAAAATATTTCAAATAATAGTATTTTTTTCATTCATAATTATTTTTCATAAAATAAGCGCGCAATCAATTTCTGCAATTTCAATAATATCTTCTGATATTACTTTTATTAGAACAGAAGTTACAAAATCTAGTACAGGACCAGTTTCTCGTAATGGCAAAGTAGCACAAGTAATTACATATTATGAAGATGATTATTATTCATTAAAACTTTCTATAAAAATAAATGAGAATATTGAAGCCCCATTAGATATTAGATTGACTTCCTCTAAAGGGGACAAAAGCATTTATCGTCTTGATGAAAACACAAAGCTGTTAATGAAAGATGAATTTTATTATTATGATATAGAAATAGTATTAAAAGAAACCGGTTGGTATAAACTTGAAATCGGAGATTTTTCTAAAAATGCGAATTGTGAAATCAATAATATAGTTTTTGATGAAAGTAGTATTTATGTAAAGAAGTAAAAACGCAATATAATCCGCCGTTAGTCGTTTTTAATTTCTTGTTCGGGTTTAGTGGGAGTATTCTTATAAATACTTTGCGAACCTAATCTTTCTTTTTTATCAATCCATTTATCAATTTTGCTGATAAGCATTCCGAACAAAGCCAAAGCTGCAAGAATAAGAATAGTAACTATTATAAAAACGATAGTATATATACTCATAAAAATTACTCCCGTTTTATAATTAGTTTTCTAAATAATAGTTGGAATACCTCTGTGAAAAATATTTTTCTCACAGAGGTTTAATGTAAAGTTTATCTTAATCTTTCAAGAAGATAGGGTAATAAATTATTCATTGGTACGCGAACCTGCTGCATCGAATCGCGTTCACGGATTGTAACCGTTTCATCTTGAAGAGTTTGTGTATCGACAGTAATGCAAAACGGTGTTCC
>CAZRMG010000133.1:0-2639 GCA_964601095.1 uncultured Melioribacteraceae bacterium
AATCGTGCAAAAACATATTCTGTGTCTAAAGAAAATGTAATGGTTATTTATGTCGAGGTTTCTGAAAAAGAAAAAGATCCCGAAGCTTTCTGGGCTAAGATAAGACATGGATTAAACGAGTTGAAAGGACAGCTCCCGTCGGGAGTAATGTCGCTAACTGCCGATAATGATTTCGGAAATACTTCCGCGTTGTTGATTGCTGTTCAATCCGATACTAAAACATATAAAGAATTGGAAGAATACATCAACAAGTTCGAAGACGATGTTAGAAAAATTCCCGAAGTATCACGCATTAATAGGTATGGATTACAGAAGGAAGAAATTAATATTTACATAGATGATGCGAAGTTAGCTCATTATGGAATCAAACCTCTAGTTGTAATGGCGGCGCTCAAACCGCAGTCGGATGTAAGTTTTGCAGGCGAAGTTGACGACGGAAATTATATAAGACCGATCCACATTCCGCTGAATTACAAATCAGAGCAGGACATTGCCAACCAGATTGTTTATTCTGATCCATTGGGAAATGTTATACGAGTTAAAGATGTTGCAAAAGTTGTTAGGGAATATGCCGAGCCGCAGTCGTTAATCCGTTCAAACGGCCAAAAATGTTTAATAGTATCGTTGGAGATGCAGGTGGGTTATAATATAGTACAGTTCGGTGAGAAGGTATCAAAGGAAATAGAGAAGTTTTCAAAGTCGGTTCCTTCGGATGTAAAAGTAGAAACAATATCAAGCATTCCCGATGCCGTTGAAAGCTCAATCACAAACTTTCTAAAGGAATTTGCGATAGCAATAATTTCGGTTATACTTGTAACAATAATTCTTCTACCGCGCAGGGTAGCGCTTGTTGCTGCTTCCTCAATACCAATATCAATCTTAATTACTCTTGGAATACTTTGGGCTATCGGCGTTGATTTGCATACGGTTTCTTTGGCGGCTCTTATAGTTGTGCTTGGTATGGTTGTGGATAACGCAATTGTAATAGTCGATAATTATGTAGAAAAACTTGATCACGGTATAACTCCGCACGAAGCTGCTTCCAAAAGTGTAACAGATTTGTTTGTGTCGGTGTTGTCGGCAACAATAATTATTATTTCGTGCTTCCTGCCTTTCCCGCTTTTTCTTACCGGTGTGGCTAACGACTTCATTGGATCGCTCCCCGTTGTCGTTTCAATCGTACTTCTAATATCTTTATTTACTTCGGCTGTTCTTGTTCCGCTTTTAAGTTATACGTTTATAAAGGTTGGAATAAAGAATGAAACGAGCAAAAAACATAAAGTAACTTTTCTTGATAGAATGCAGAACTTTTATGACAGGACTCTTGAGAAAGCGTTTAGGAATAAGAAAACCGTTGTCGCCGCAGGCATTTTATCATTTATAGTTGGACTTATAATATTAGGCATAACGCCTCAGCAGTCGTTTCCAAAAATTGAAAGAAACCAATTTGCAGTGGAAGTACTTCTGCCGGTGGGAAGTTCTCTAAAACAAACTGATATTGTGATGAAAGATCTTGAATCACTTTTAATGAAAGATTCGAGGGTTAAGGTAGTAACAGCTTTTGTCGGTACAAGTTCACCTCGTTTTCATGCGATGTATGCACCGAATTTTCCCTCTAAAAACTACGGGCAGTTGGTTGTATTAACCGAATCAAGTGAAGATGCAATTGAAATACTCGATGAATACAGTAAGAAATATTCCAATCGTTATGTAAATGCAAATATTAAATGGAAGCAGCTTGAAATGACTCCTTCGAAAGAGCCGATTGAAATCCGCGTTTCGGGCGATAATATTGTTGATAATAAAAAAGTCATTTTACAGATAGAGGAAATTCTAAAACAGACAAACGGAACCGGTTGGGTACGCAATGATTATTATCAACCTCTTCAAACAATTGATCTTGATATTAGACAAGATGAAGCATCACGTCTTGGTTATTCAAACATGTTCATGGGTTACTCATTAATGGCCGGAACAAACGGTCTGCCTGTATCAACAATATGGGAAGACGATTATCCTGTTAAAGTGATGTTGAGGGTTGATAAAAAAATTAAAACTAATCCAGAAGATATAAGTAATCAATATGTTACTTCACCGTTCCTCGTTACTTCGGTTCCTTTAAGACAAATCGCGGACTTAAAACCCGGATGGACGGAAGGTCAAATTGTAAGACGAAACGGTGTAAGAACAATAACAGTTCTTTCCGATTTGCAGAGAGATGTATATTTCTCAAAAGTATTTGATAAAGCCAAAGAGAAGATCGAAGAATTGAAACTGCCGGAAGAAGTAAAAATTTCGTACGGCGGAGATTACGAAAGCAACATCGAATATATGACGCCGTTTTATTATTCTCTTGCTGCAAGCGTAGTGATAATATTTTTTATACTGATGTTCCAATTCAAAAATGTTAAAACCACTGTACTAATAATGCTTACAATGCCGTTGACAATTTTCGGTGCGGCGTTTGGTGTTTTTATTACCGGCTATCCATTCAGTTTAACTTCGTTTGTCGGATTAATAGCATTGATGGGAATAGTTGTGCGAAACGGTTTGATATACATTTCATACGCCGAAGAACTTCGCCACGAACACGGTCACACACTTGAAGAAGCAGCGCTTTCAGCCGCTAAAAGAAGGAT
>CAZRMG010000133.1:2649-7365 GCA_964601095.1 uncultured Melioribacteraceae bacterium
GATGCGCCCGATATTTTTAACCGCAGCCGCAGCCGCAGTAGGTGTTATCCCAATGATTATTAGCGGATCATCGCTTTGGGGTCCGCTCGGCTCGGTTATATGTTTTGGGCTGTTGTTCGGTTTAGTTCTTTCATTATTGGTTTTACCTGTTCTCTATTTCTTATTTCATAGAAAAGATTTTGACAAAATTGAAGATTCTGCTATATCGGCAAACGGGGGTGAATTAGCATGAAAAAGATAAACTTATATATCGTATTAGTAATTGCATTATTTGCTAACCAGATTTCCGCGCAAAGAATTTTGACCCTCGAAGAAAGCAAACAACTTGCGTTGGAGAACAATGCTAAAAGTAAAAACAGCAGACTCGAAGTTGAAGCTTCAAGGCAAATTAAAAAATCGGCTTTTACAAATTTCTTTCCGAATATAAGTGCAGGCGGATTGATGTTTGAAGCGCAAAAGAGTTTGATGGAAATGGAAACTCACAGCGCAAATCTTCCTGTTTATGACGGCAACCCGGTTAACATAAGAACAGCAACACAATTTGCATATATGCCCGCTTCTACAATGGGATTGTTAAAAAAAGGTACTGTTGGATTTGTTAATGTAATTCAACCTGTGTTTGCCGGCGGTAGAATTTGGAATGGAAATAAACTTGCATCGCTTGGAGAAGATGCCTCGGAGTTAAAAGATAAACTAACAATCGACGAGATAAATCAAAAAACTGAAGAGCAATATTGGCTGATTGTTTCTTTAGAAGAGAAACAAAAAACCATATTAAAGTACGAAGAACTTTTGAGGCGACTCAACGCACAGGTAGAAGATGCTTTTAATTCCGGTATTGTTATGAAAAACGATGTTTTAAAAGTGAAATTAAAATTGAATGAAGTTCTTCTTAACAAATCGAAATTGACAAACGGAAAGAAAATTGCATCAATGGCGTTTTGTCAGCACATAGGTATTCCATACGATTCTGCATTAGTGTTAAAGGATAAATTAATTATTAAAGAGATTCCGCAAAATTATTTTATAGATAATTCCGAAGCATTAAAGCAAAGAAGCGAGTATAATCTTCTTGAACTTTCGGTTGAAGCAGAAAAGCTTCAGACAAAAATGAAACTCGGCGAGTATCTTCCCCAGGCCGGAATCGGTATCAGCGGAATGTATATGAAGTTCGATGAAAGCAAGGAAAGGACTTTGGGAGCTGTTTTCGGAACTGTGTCTGTTCCAATATCAAATTGGTGGGGCGGCGTTCACGAGCTCGAAGAAAGAAGCATCAAAGAGGAAATAGCTGAAAACAATTTTAAGAACAATTCGGAATTGTTAATTCTTCAAATGGAAAAGGCGTGGCAGGATTTTACAGATTCCTATAAACAATATTTATTAAGCGAAGAATCAAAAGCTCAAGCTGAAGAAAATTATAAAGTAAACGACGACAGTTATAAAAACGGATTGATAACAGTTTCCGATTTGCTCGAAGCACAAGCACTGCTTCAGCAATCACAAGATCAATTAGCGGATGCCAAAGCAGATTACTTTATTAAGAGAAATAACTATTTGAAAGTTACGGGAAGGTAATTATCCTAAAAACATATTTGTTAAAAATGGTTTGTGAGCCCCGCTTCGGCCGGGCTTTTTTTTACACTTAATTCTTTGCATATTACCAATGCGTACTTAATTTTGAAAAACAATTAAAGACCGGAGGTGATTGCGATGAAATATTCACGACGAAGGTTTATTTCAACACTTGGGGCAGGCTCTGCTTTGCTTATGGCTTCTTCCGTTCCAAATTTTTCCGGCTTATTTCAAAAAAGCAGAAAGAAACTCGGCATTGCGCTGGTCGGACTCGGTAATTATTCAACTTACCAGTTGGCCCCCTCGCTGCAGGAAACATCATATTGTTATTTAAGCGGAATTGTAACCGGCACACCATCCAAAGCAGAAGCATGGAAAAATAAATACAACATTCCCGGTAAAAGCATTTATAATTATGATAACTTCGATAAGATTGCCGAAAATGAATTGATAGATGTAGTATATGTTGTACTTCCAAACTCGATGCATCATGAATTTGTTTTAAGAGCCGCAAAAGCGGGCAAGCATGTAATATGCGAAAAACCGATGGGCTTAAATGTAAAAGAATGTGAAGAGATGATTGCAGCTTGTAAAAATGCGGGCGTTAAATTGTTCGTTGGTTATCGTTTGCATTCCGATCCGTTTCACAAAGCCGCAATGAAATTTAAAGACGGATATGCAGGTAAAATTAATGTTGTTGAATCGTCATTCGGTTTTAAAATCGGTGATCCGGGTCAATGGCGTTTAAATAAAAAACTTGCGGGCGGCGGCGCGATGATGGACCTCGGTATTTATGCAGTGCAGGCGGCAAGATATACTATTGGCAGCGAACCCGTTGCTGTAACTGCGCAAGAATATAAAACCGATGCCGTTAAATTCAAAGAAGTTGATGAAACAATAATTTGGCAAATGGAATTTCCCGGGGGAGAAATCTCGAACTCTATCACATCTTATTCATCGCAGTTTAATAGATTATATATAAGTGCGGAAAACGGGTGGCTCGAACTTAGTCCGGCTTATAATTATAGGGGTATTAAAGGACGCACAAACAAAGGTGAATTGGATTTACCGCAAATTAATCAGCAGGCAGCGCAAATGGATGACTTTTCCAAATGTATACTTGACGACACAAAATCGACTGCCGACGGCGAAGAAGGATTGAGAGATGTTAAAGTGATCGAAGCGATTTATAAATCTATTGCTGAAGGTACAAAAGTAAAAGTGTAAAGTGCTTGAAATCCAATAGCAAAATATAGATGATAAATATTTTCATACAGTTTTAAAGTTATAACAACCCATTACGGAGAAAAAATGTTCGAAAAACAATTCCAGCTGCGGTATTTTGAAATGGATAAATTCGGTTTCGCTTCACCAACAACTATAATAACTCTTTTGCAGGAAGCCGCGGCGGATCATTGTTTGTCTATTGGTCACGGTTTATATGATTTGTTGGATAAAAATATCGGCTGGATACTTTTATCGGGCTTTATGCAGATAGAAAGATATCCTACGTACAAAGAAAAAATTACGGTAAAAACATGGCTTTCGAAATTCACTTCTATAAAAGGCACAAGAGAAAATATAATTTATGATTCGAGCGGAAAAATTATTGGAAGGGCAAAAGGACTGTGGCTTTTCTTTGATATTGAAAAGAGAAGACCTATAAGAATATTCGATGATATTGTAGAGAAATGGGGAGAATTTCCTGAAGAAAGCGTTTCATGCGATGTTGAGAAAAAATTGGAAGCAGTCGGCTACGCAGAATTCCAGAAAAATTTTTTGGTTTACCGCCACGATCTGGATTCGAACAAGCATGTTAATAATCTTAAATATTTGCAGTGGTTATTCGAAACTATACCCGATGAAATAATGGATAATTATTGTCTTCATTCGATTGAAGGAAGGTATGTTAAAGAAGCGAATTACGGTGACGAAATAGAATCGCTTGCAGAAAAGTGCAATGTCGATAATGCTTTTAATCATACAATAAAAGATAAAAACAACAACTGGGTTTGTGCCAACGGCAGAACAGTGTGGAAGAAAAATTTATAACTGTATAATTATCAATTAGATTTTTGTTCCTATAAACCTAATTACCGAGGCATCGCCGATATGACCTTTGCCTTCGTTAAGATATATTTTTTCTTTTGAAAGTTTATCGAATTCGAGATCTATAAATTCATTTACAACTTCTTCGAGAGAGTATAATAATTCAACATCCTTCGGTCCGCCGGATTTGTAATTTATTTGATCCTTATCGAAACCTTCGAAAATAATTTTACCGGCCGGTTTCAACGAGGAAATAATTCTATTAAAAAGTGAAGTTCTTAATTCGTTTTCTATATGGATGAAAAAAATTCCAACTGCATCGTAATAACTTTCCGTGGGCAAATAATCAGTGAAATTCTTTACAGAATAATTAATCTTTACATTTAATTCCTCGGCAAGTTTCTCTGCTTTAAGTTTTCCGGCTTCGGAGAAATCAATTGCATCAACATTCCATCCGAGAGAAGCGGCGTAAACAGCGTTCCTTCCTTCGCCTTCGCCGATAAATAAGATATTGCCGGGTTTTAGTTGCTGTAATTCCTCTTTCAAAAAATTATTGGGCTCTTTGCCGTAGTTATATTCTTCTTCGGAAAATCTTTTATCCCAATGTTCTTTCATCTTTTAATTCCGGTTGTTCGTGTATTTTACAATTAGTATTTTTGCGGTGCAAATATAAGAGAAGCATAAATTGATTAATACAGAAAAAATTATAATTGTCGGCGACCGAGTTTTGGTAAAACCCGAGGACGCCGCCAACAAAACAAATACAGGGCTTTATCTTCCGCCGGGAGTTCAGGAAAAAGAAAAAGTTCAAGGCGGGTATGTTGTTAAAGCCGGACCCGGTTATGCGATCGGTTCGCCGTCGGACGATGATGAACCGTGGAAAGAAAACAAAGCAATAAAGTATATTCCCCTCCAGGCAAAAGAAGGCGATTACGCAGTATTCCTCCGAAAAGACGCTGTGGAAGTCGAAGTAGAAAAACAAAAATTTATTATTGTTCCGCAAGCCGCTATTTTAATGTTGTATAGGGACGAAGATTTACTACATTGAAATTTTATTAAGATATTTGAAAGACGATCTAATTGATCGTCTTTTTT
>CAZRMG010000134.1:0-7354 GCA_964601095.1 uncultured Melioribacteraceae bacterium
ATAACATTTTTATTTATAGTCCTTTATGCTTAAGGCAAATATAAGTATAAATTTTAATTTTGGGAGTGCTGAGATCAATTGTTTAAAGCGGCAATTCTTTTATTAATAGAAGGATGACTGTAAAAAAACCACTCAACAAACGGATGGGGCTCACGATCGCCGAGATTCTGATCGGTTAATTTTTCCAGAGTGGAAATAAAATCTTTCTTCTTGTTTGTTACTTTTACAGCATAATCATCTGCTTCGTATTCAAACTTGCGGGATATGTAATTTGTAATCGGTTCCAAAATTAACCCTATTATACTTGCCCATAAAACTAGCAGCGGCAGCGCCGCAATCTGAGAAATTGAAATAAATCCAAACCAAGCCAACGAAATTGAATAGAATTGGGCTATTAAATAAAAGGTTAAAAAACTAAACAAAGTCCCGATACCAATGTTTTTCAAAATATGCTTCTTTTTATAATGACCAAGTTCATGAGCAATTACCGTCTCAATTTCATCATGTGTAAAATTTTCTAATAATGTATCGCCGAGAATAATGCGTTTGGATTTGCCGAGTCCGGTAAAAGCTGCATTTGCTTTTTTTGTATTCTTGCTCATATCAAACTTAAAAACATTTTCCACTTTCATTCCTGAGGCAGTGCCCAATTCGATAATTCTGCTTTTCAGTAATTCATCTTCAATGGGAGTAACCTTGTAAAATAAGGGTAGAATAAATGTAGGAACAATCCTAGCCAGAACAACAGAAAATACAAACATGAAAATTCCAAACGGCAGCCACCACATCGAGCCGAAATAATTCAATACAAAATAAAATATGAGAAGTACAGGTAATCCAATTGCCGAACCGACTAACACACCTTTCGCATCCTCCCAAATCCATTTGCCGAATGTTTGATTTGAAAGTCCGTATTTATGTTCAAGATAAAACTCTATGTAATAACTCAGCGGAAAAAATAATATAGAGCTGAGTACACCGATAACTAAAACATATAAAAGTAAAACCAGGTAATCACTTGAAAATTCAAGACGTATTAAATTTTCTAATCTCGAACTGTAATCAAGAAGCACAAATAAAAGAGCAAGAATAAAAGATACAACACCTTTCGAAATTCCGGTTGCGAGTTTTATGTTATTATATTTTTTGGCTTTTGTTGTCATAAATAAAATGGAATGCGGATTAATTATGATTGGTTATAATTTTTCACAAAAATCAGTGTTCTATTAAATATAATTTCGCTAAACATACCTTTTAATAAATTTCTCGCGGCTAGCATTAAGGTATTCGTCATACCCGCGAAAGCGGGTATCCATTTTTAAGATTCCCGATAAAAACGTTCGTGAATGACACAACAGTAACAGGCGATTAAAACTTAAAGAGATCAAAAGAACTATATTTTTCCAAAAGTATTGTCCTTTATCCAACCTATTTTACCGTCAACCAAACGAACTTTGTACCATTCACCGACTTTGTCTTCCAACAAAAATTTAATTCCCTCATGAATTACAAAAGCATCGTTGCTTTTTTCATCCGGTGAAACTTTGACAGCATAATTCTGTTCCAAAAGGATTCCGTAATTTGAAGTTGCTTCGTGGTTGTAGCGCGAAAACAAAATAACCGTCGCGATAATCAAAATTGAAAGAGAGACAGAACCTAATAGAAATGCAATTTTTTGGATTTGATATTTTTTAGATAGTAAATACAACCCGATACTTGTCATAAATACAAGATAGATTATTATTACGATAAACGACCAGCCCGAAGCCGACAATGAAGTAATGAGTACATTCCACCATTGAACTATAAATATTTGCGGCACTTCTGTTATTTTATCAACAGTACGTGCATTGACAATTCTTAAATTATAAGATAAGTCTTCATCTCCCGGTGAAAGCTTTAATCCTTTTTCATAATTTAAAACTGCAAGACCCAATTTCCCGTTTTTGAAATATGCGTTGCCGAGGTTATAATAAAGCGCGGGGCTTTCATATCCTTGTTTCAATATTTTTTCATAAGCTTCAACTGCAGATTCATAATTGCCTTCTTGAAAATATTTATTCCCCCGGACGATCAATTCATCTGAAGATTGGGCAAATGTTTTTAAAGATATGATATTTATTAATACATAGATAATGAATACAGCGTTCTTAATATAGGTAATACCGTTACGGTTATTATTGAACAAATTATTCATGTTGAATATTTTCATTTTTTCTTCTCCACAGACGAATCAACTTCAACAATTACCTTTACTGTTTCGTCATAAATTTCTGCTGCAGTTGCCGAAGTTTCTCCTTGCGGCGCGAAACGTACGTACTCACATTTTTCAGCAATAGATTTTACTCTTTCAATCAATGCCGGATCAATATTACGTTGACTTAATTTTTCCAATGCCGCTTCAAGAGTAAATTCAGATTTCTGAATTCCGAATTTATCTTCAAGATATCCGTAAAGCGCCGACGACAATTCACTGTAAAATTCAGATAATTTATTCGCATCAAGAGCAAGTTTTGATGCTTTCAATCTTTTCTTTGCTGCTTTCTCCGCCTTTTGGTAGCGCATTAACTGAATGTTGCCTGATAATTTATCGTTTCGTTTTTGTAATCCAACCAACGTTAACAAAGCAACTAACGGTAGAATTAACATAATCCAGAACCACGGCTTTATTAAGGAAATCTCCTGCTTTGGCTCAAGGTCGAAATTAGAAGTTTTGATGTAACGAATATCTTCACTTAAAAGTTTTACATCTTCTTTTGAAAAACCGCTGACCTGCGATGGCTCATATTGCCCAACTCCCTTTTCAACAAATATCTTGAACGCCGGTGAACTTTGAGTTACATATCTTTTTGAAGAAGGATTAAAAAATGAAAACTCAATTGGCGGAATTTCTTTTTCGCCGGGCGAACGGGGAACGATTAAATACTCCGCAATTTTTTGCCCCGAAATAATACTTCCCTTATTTACATTGTCATAAATCTTGGGGTCATACTTTTCAAACCCAGCCGGTAATATCGGCTCCGGTAAATTCAACAATTTTATGTTCCCAGAACCAGATACCGTCAGGCGAAGAGTAATGCTCTCATTTGTAGAAACTTTATTCTTATCGATTTCTGCTTTAAAGTTATAATTGCCGACAGCACCATTGAATGATGACGGGACGCCCGTATTCGGAAGAGGTTCGATATTAACTTTTAACGTATTTGATTTTGCAAGATGTTGGACTGTTTCTGTTTTTCCAAAAAATGAATCGTTAAAAAATTCATCGAACACATCATTGCCTGTTCTTTTCTTTTTAACAATTACAGGGACATTCAATTCAAATGGCGTAACGCTCAAAGAGCCCGTCTTTGTTGGGAATAATGCAACTTGCTTAATAGTGGCTACACGAAAACGTTCTCCCCTGTACATTTCAATATTGAAACTGATTGTTCTGGTTGGCTCCAGTTCTTCCGCCCAAAATCCTTGATATTGCGGAAGTTTATTTATTTGAGGTGAGGCAATGTTTAGTTTAGTATATAATTTATATGTAACCGTTATTTGCTCACCGAGCATTGCACGACTTTTATTGGCTTCTGCAACTATGAAAACATTTTTCGCAAGTTCCGCATCGGAGTAACCTCCGTTGCTTTCTGCTTTCTGCTGCGGTGTTCCCTTTTCTACTTTAATATTTATAGGTGAAGTTGAATATGATTTTCCGCCAAACGTAACCGATGCCGCTCCGATTGTGAATGAACCGACATTTGACGGCTGTAAAATATATGAGAAGGTTAACGAACCCGATACTTTCCCGTTTATAAACTGCATTTGTGTTGATTGATTTGGTCCGCTTAACACTTTAAAATTTTGGAAAGATGGAGGTCTAAAATTCTGAACACCGTTAACATCTCCGCCGTTAAAAGTAAAGTAAACTTGAAATCTATCGAATTGCCCGATGTTTGTTTTATCAACAGTCGCAATGAACTCCTGTGAGAAAATATTGGTAATTATTCCGCTGAGGAAAAACATCAATATCATCAAAAATTTAGTAATGTTTTTTCGAAACATATTTATATATCCCCGGTCAATTCTACCTTTATCGTTCATGTTTTATTAATAAAGATTACCAATCTTTATCAACAACAACTGGTTTACCTTTTATTTTTCTAAGTTCTTTTTGCAAATCCTTTTCCTGGTTTTTCATAGCTTCAAGAATTCTTTGCGCTTCTTCTTTTGAAATCTGGTCTTTCTGTTGCTGCTGTTGTTGTTTTTGTTGGTCCTGTTTATTTTGATTCTTATTCTGATCTTTATTTTGTTGATCTTGATTTTGCTGCTGATCTTTGTTTTGATCCTTGTTATCCTGATTCTGATTTTGTTTTTGCTGATCCTTATTCTGCTTCATCATATTTAAAGCATATGATAAATTGTATTTCGTTTCCAAATCGTCGGGATTCAACTTAAGCGCATTTTTATAGGCGCCTACACTTTCCTGGTATTTCTGAGATTTTAAAAGTGAATTACCAATGTTATGATAAACTTTTGATTGATTGTATTTATCATCGGTATATGACAATGAATTTTTATAAGACTGCATCGCCTCATCGTATCTTCCCTGTTTATAATAAGCATCGCCTAAATTAAAATGCCCTTGAAACATATTCGGATCTTTTTCCAAACCTTTTTTGAAATTCACTTCAGCATCTGCATATTTTCCGTCTTTATAAAGATCAACCCCGTCGTTAACTAATCCTCTTTTGCTCTGCGCATAAACAAAACAATTAGCAGTAAAAAGAATTGTAATTAATAATTTATATGGTTTCATCATTCACTTCCTCTCAACTTTTTACATGTGTTGTACGCACAATAAAACGGTCAAACCATTTTGATCTATTTGTCGATATGAAAAATTCAACAATCAATAAAATGATTGCAGGTAATAAGAAATAATAAAATCTATCTTCATATTCGGTAATCTGTTTTGAGCCGTACTCCGATTGTTCAATTTTTGCAAGATCATTATAAATATTATCAAGTTCATCTTCGGTATTAGTACCGCGATAATATTTTCCGTTTCCTTTTTCTGCAATAGTTTTTAAAACAGTTTCATCAAGTTTTGTTAGAACAATATTTCCTTCATTATCTTTCTTAAAACCAACCGCCGCTCCCGAAGCGTTATAAACCGGTATCGGAACGCCCGCGGGCGAACCAAAACCTATTGCGTAAAGCGAAACATCTTTCGAATTAGCTTCTTCAATCGCGGCTTCAATATCACCTTCGTGATCTTCACCGTCGGTAATTAAGATTATTGCCTTTTTTGTACCGTCATCGTATTTAAATGATTTCAATGCAAGGTCTAGAGCAGGACCGATTGCAGTTCCGGCTTGAGGAACAGAATTAACATCAACTGCATTCAAAAATAAATTTGCAGCACTGTAATCAGTAGTTAAAGGAATTTGTATATATGCCTGACCCGCAAAAACAATTAATCCAATTTTATCACCCTGCAGCCGTTGAATTAATTTTGATATTTCATACTTTGCCTTTTCCAGACGGCTTGGTTTAATATCTTCAGCGAGCATACTTTTTGAAACATCCAAAAGAATATAAACTTCAATTCCGACTTGTTTTACTTCTTCTATTTTAGTACCCACTTGCGGGTTTGCCAAAGCAATTAATAATAAAGTTAAAGCCAAGACAAATATTCCGAATTTAAACGGGGATTTAAGTTTACTGTTTGAAGGAATTAAAACATCATGAACTTTTAGTGATGCAAAATTCTCAAACTGCTTAAATTGTTTTTTGCGTAAATACCAATACAAGAAAACAAGAAGCGGAATTAACCACAATGCGTAAAGGAATTCTATGTTTGCAAATCTGATCATGTATTTTCTAAGTTAATTTTGTTATGTGTTTTACTATTAATCACGGCAATCTTTTTAAATAAATTCTCGACAATCCGAATTCTGAGATTAATAATATAAAACCGATTAAAGCCCAATTAAAATAAAGCTCTTTCGCACGGCGGTATGACGTAACTTCCACTCGTGTTTTTTCAAGTTTATCAATTTCTTCGTAAATCTCTGCAAGCTTTTTATTACTTGTCGCCCGGAAATATTTTCCGCCGGTGGCATTAGAAATTTGCTTCAATAAATTTTCATCAATCTCAACGGGAACCATTTGATATCTTCTGCCGAATGGGGTATCGAACGGGTACGGAGCTTCGCCCATTGTGCCAACACCGACTGTATAAATTCTTATTCCAAATTTCTGCGCTATTTGCGCCGCTGTTAACGGGTCAATTTGCCCTGCATTATTAACTCCGTCCGTAAGCAAAATCATAACCTTACTTTTAGCTTTCGAATCTTTCAATCGATTTACACCGTTGGCTATTGCATTGCCGATTGCGGTTCCGTCTTGAATCATACCGCTTCTTATTTGAGAAAGAAGATTGCTGAGTACAGAATAATCTATTGTAAGCGGGCATTGAGTAAAACTCTCACCGGAAAAAATAACAAGACCGATTTTATCTGTAGTACGCCCTTTAATAAAATTATTGATTACATTTTTCGCTGCTTCAAGCCGGTTTGGTTTAAAATCTTCCGCGAGCATACTGCCGGAAATATCAAGCACCATTGCAATATCAATTCCTTCGGTGTAAATATTTTCTCCGCTCGAAAAAGTTTGCGGACGTGCGAATGCAACAATTAAAAATCCCAATGCAAGAATTCTTAATACTCTCGGAAGATGGATTAATTTTTCTTTTAAACTCTTCGGTACCTTTCCAAAAATTTTTAATGACGAATAAACTACAACCGGAGAAATTTTATTCCGGTTCTTCCAATACCAGTAGCCAAGAAACGGCAGCAATGCTAGCAGATATAAAATCCAGGAATATGCAAAGGTGATATCACTGAACATTTTCAACCTCTTTCTGCGGTTCAGGATTTTCTACCGGTTTTGGCTTTGGAATTGTATCATTCACAATTTGATATGCTTGTTTCATCATTTCATCGTTCACGTTCGGCATCGGCTGGTATTTTGCGAACTTCACAAGATCTGCATTGTTGAAAAAATCTTCAGAAATTTTTGTGATTGCTTTCCCTTCTTCGAGATAACTTAAACAAGCAAGTATTTCCGCCGATGTCTGTTCAAGTGCAGCAAATTTAAATCTGTTCTCAAAATATCTGCGAATGATTTCGGTAATCTGAGAGTGATACTCTTTTACATTCCCGTTCTGCCAAAGTTTTTTACTTTCAAGTGCTTTCAATTCGGCTAAAGCAATTTCATGCGGGGGAATTATTACTACCGGGGTTATTGATTCTTTACCAAGCTTTTTCTTTTGATAATATCTGTATAGCAAATAACCCGCAGAAAC
>CAZRMG010000135.1:0-7336 GCA_964601095.1 uncultured Melioribacteraceae bacterium
GGTGCGGTTCAAGATTCCATTAAAAATCTCCGTAAAGGGAAACACACTTTTAAATTTTATGATAATGAGAGCGGGGAAAGAAAAAAAGTTAAGGCAAAATTGAATGACGGCAAACTTGAAGATTTATACATCGACGGTGAGCAAATTCCTAAAAACGAACTCGGCGGTTATCAAAACAAGATTGATCAAAAAATAAGTGATTACGAATCTGTTATGACTGAGTTTAGAAAACACCGTGATGAGTATAAAAAGATGAATAAAGAATATGCACGGAAGCTGAAAGATTATAGAGAGAAACTTAAAGATTACCGCAATCATAATAATGAATGGAAATTAAGAGAAGAATTTTCTTCGCAGGAATTATCTGAATTACAAGAAGCCATGCATAAATTGCAGTTTGAGTTAAGCGAACATTTTGCAAATAATACTTTTGTAATGCCTCCAATTCCGCCCATCCCGCCAATTGATATTCCGGAGATAGATATTCCCGAAATACATATACCGCAAATTAGCATTCCCCCAATTCACATCGATCTTGATCATTTTAATGGCTGGAATTCAGATGACTGGAGCGGTGACTTTAAAGAGAAAATGGATTCTCTGAAAGAGAAGTTAAAAAACACTCATTGGAATGATGAAGAATTTAAAGAGAATATGAAAGAATTCCGTGAACAGATGAAAGATCATAAATGGGAAATGGATTCGTTCAAAGACAGCATGAAAACGTTCAGCGAGAAAATGAAAATATTCGGCGTCGAAATGAAAAAGTTCGGCAAATTTATAAAAGCTGCAAAGAATGAAATGATTGATGACGGTATAATTGAATCCGGTGATGATTTGGATACTTTCTATCTTTCTGAAAACAAAATGAAAGTAAACGAAATTAGTGTTTCACCGGAGTTGTTGAAAAAATACCTTGCTTTATATGAAGAATACACGGGTAAAAAAATGACCGTTGATAATGTAATTAATATTGATAATTGGCATTAAAAAGTAGTTAAGCTGCGACAATTAATTTTGCCGCAGCGTTTATTTATTAATAGCAGTAAGTGCTTCTTTAATCAAATCCTCAATCGATATATTCGGCGTCAAATCAGTAATTGCGCGTACAATTCTATCTGCAACTTTTTGGTTATAACCAAGATTTATAAGTGCAGTAATCGCATCCCCACGTATTGTTTGTGAACCGCCGGAAAATCCTTCGATGTTTTCGCCGAGCGATTCAACTTTATCGCGGAGTTCGATCATCATTCTTTCGGCAGTTTTTCTTCCGATACCCGGTACAGAAATTATCCTTGCAATGTTGCCGGTTTTTAGTGCTTCTTTTAAGTCGGCTATTTGAATTCCCGATAAAATACTCTGTGCTGTTTTAAAGCCGATACCGTTTACGCTTATCAGCATTTCAAACATTTCTTTTTCAGCGATTGTGTAAAACCCGTAAAGATCGAGCGCATCTTCCTTAACGGCTAAATATGTATAAAGGGATATCTCTTCCTTATCTGCAATTTTTTCAAAAGTGCTGATTGAAATATTTACAAGATAACCGACGCCGTTAACATCAATTATTACGCGCGTCGGTTTCTTTAAAATTATTTTTCCACTTAAGTACCCAATCATTTTAATTCTCTATTTATTACAAGATCATGATTAATCTTTAGATTCATAAAATTACTCTATCCGGATTGGCTTCAATAAATTCTTTCCAGTTCTTACTTTTTTTTGAACTCGAAAAAGAAGTTATTCTAAACGCATGGCATACCGCAACTGCAAGCGCATCGCTTTCATCAAATTTCATTTCGCGTTTTTTTAATGCGAGCAGTCCGTTAATCATATATTGAACCTGTTCTTTAGAAGAAGAACCTTTGCCAACAACTGCTTTCTTGATTTCCCTCGGTGAATATTCTTTTATAAATAATTCGTGGTGCATTGCCGCAAGTAAAGAAACTCCGCGCGCATACCCGATCTTTAATGCGCTTTGAACATTCTTTCCATAAAAAGCCGTTTCGAGTGAAAATTCTTCCGGTCTGTATTTTTTTATAACAACACAAAGTTCGTCATAAATTTTTTGAAGGCGAGGTCCAAATTCTTTTGTGGCGGGAATGTTTATTGTGCCCGATGCAATATATCTTAATTCGTTGTTTTCAAATTCTATTATCCCGTACCCGGTTGTAATTGTACCGGGATCAACACCGAGAATTCTCATTTTATTTCCTACTCAACAAAATCTGCATTTGTAAAAACATTTTGAACGTCGTCGCAATCCTCAATCGTATCAATAAGTTTCATAAGCTTTTCAGAGTCTTCGCCGCCAACAGCAACAAGATTTTTAGCAATCCATTGAAGCGATGCATTTTCAACATTCAAATTTTTTGCAAGCATTGCTTTCCGAACTTGTTCAAATGTTTCAAGTGTTGTAACAACTTCAAAAAAATCCTCTTCCGTGTGAAGGTCATCTGCACCGGCATCGATAATAATTTCCATCATTTCATCTTCGGATTTACCTTCGCGCTTAACGGTAATAATTCCTTTATGCTCGAACATCCAGCCGACAGAATTAACTTCGCCGAGGGCGCAATTATTTTTTGTGAACATATGGCGCACTTCGTTGAATGTTCTGTTTTTATTATCTGTTGCCGCTTCAATCATAATCGCAATTCCGCCCGGCCCGTATCCTTCATACATTACTTCGTGAAAAGTTGAACCTTCAAGTTCACCGGTGGCTTTTTTAATTGCGCGCTCAATATTATCGGCAGGCATGTTCGCAGCTTTGGCGTTATCTATTGCAAGCCGTAAGCGTGGATTACCATCCGGGTCGCCGCCGCCATGACGCGCGGCAATTGTAATTTCTTTTATCAAACGTGTAAATACTTTTCCTCTCTTGGCGTCAATAGCCGCTTTCTTTCTTTTTATTGTAGCCCACTTTGAATGACCCGACATAAAATTACTCCTTTATGTTTTCGGTTTGTGTTGTCATT
Organism: uncultured Melioribacteraceae bacterium; assembly: GCA_964601095.1. Classification (GTDB taxonomy): domain Bacteria; phylum Bacteroidota; class Ignavibacteria; order Ignavibacteriales; family Melioribacteraceae; genus JAEWUC01. Next base: position 2,976 of record CAZRMG010000135.1, read on the forward strand.
TGTGTTTGCATGTTTTTAACGTGCATATCTTTTATTCTTATTTGCGGAAAAGATTTTCCATCTTTAGTTAATGTTTCTATCGTGTAAACAATATCAACCATATTTTTTCCTCTATCTAAAGAATCCGCGAGATGACCAAGATTAAAACCGATAGCATCGAATACTTTTTCATTTCCATTCTGTCTAAAACAGGTAACCAAGTGATTTGTGCCGACAATCTTTGGCGGATAAACCAAACTTACATCTTCACTTAAAAACATCGGGCGCATATTGCCGGGACCGAACGGCGCAAATTGATCAAGTATGCGTATAAACTTAGGCGAGATTTCCGAGAAAGAAATTTTTGCATCGATGCTGATTTCAGCGGCAATATCTTCTTCCTTCATGCATCCTTTAAGAATTATATTAAACTTTTTGCGGAATTCATCTAATTTATCTAATTGAACCGCAAGACCCGCAGCCGCTTCGTGTCCGCCGAATTGAACAAGCAATTCTTCACAGTTTTGAAGCGCTTCATAAATATTGAAACCCGGTACGCTGCGTGCCGAACCTTTTGCAACGCCGTCTATTGTAGTTAGCATTACTGTCGGTTTGTGAAATTTTTCAACGAGCCGTGATGCTACAATTCCAATAACTCCCGGATGCCAATCGTTATCGTGTAAAACTATTGCAAGGTCATCATCAAAATTTGCGGATGTTTCCACAATATCAATTGCATGAGAAAAAGTTGCCTCGTCAATTGTTCTTCTCTTAGTGTTTTCATCTTCCAAAACCTGAGCAAGCTGCATCGCTCTAACCGGGTCGTCTGTTGTAAAAAGTTCAACAGCACGGTTTGCATCGCCCAATCTTCCAACCGCGTTAACACGCGGGGCTATTGTAAATACAATTTGTCCGGCAGTTAAATTTCCGATTTCCATTCTTGCGCTTTTAATCAAAGCCGCAACACCCGGACGCGGACTTGAATTTATAAGCGCCAAACCTTCTTTAACAAGTATCCTGTTTTCATCAAGCAGGGGAACAATATCGGCGGCTCCTGCGAGCGCTACAAGATCTAAATATTTTAAAGCCATTTCTTTTTTGCCGATTCTATCACCAATAGCTGTGGCTAATTTAAAAGCAACCCCTGCGCCCGATAAATGTTTGAACGGGTAATTGCAGCCGGGTTTAATTGGATCAAGAATTGCGTACGCAGCAGGCAGTTGTTCTTTTGCCTGGTGATGATCGCAAACAACAGTATCAATATTAAGTTTGTTTGCGTGATCAATTTCTTCAACTGCGGTTATACCGCAATCGACCGAGATGATTAATTTAACTCCCTGCTCTTTCAGATAGTCAATACTTTGCACAGACATTCCGTAACCTTCTGTAAGACGATTGGGAATGTATGTTTGAACATCCGCGCCGAGTTCTTTTAAAAAAAGATACATAAGCGCTGCAGAGCAAGTGCCGTCAACGTCGTAATCCCCGTAAACACAAATTTTTTCATTACCGGTTATTGCTTCAATAACACGATGCGAAGCGTCCGCCATTCCGTTCATTAAGAAAGGATCATAAACGGAATCGAGCGAAGGTCTAAAAAAAGTTTTCGCTTCAAAAAAATTTGTTATACCCCTTTGAATTAACAGTGCGGCGAGAGCATGAGAGATGTTCAAGCTATCTGCAAGAGCGAGAACGGATTGTTCATCCGGAATTTCTCTTAACTTCCAGCGTTTTTTTAACATGTGCCCCTTTATCGTAGAAGAGCACAAGACGATTCATTGTCAATAAGCCGAATTCTGTTACCCCGCACAAGCGGGGCGGCAATTATTTATCTCGTTCCATCATTACTGATGGAATCCAGCGGTCTACCCGAAAGTCATTCTGCAATAAAGCAGAATTCAAAGCGAACAACCTTGTCTTCCGCTAACGGAAGAAACCTTCTGCTCGACCTTGCACCAGGTGGGGTTTACCGTGCCCCGCCTTTCGGCAGGGTCTCTTTCGAGACCTCCAATATTACTATTGAAGCGGTGAGCTCTTACCTCACCTTTTCACCCTTATGGCGCTAAAGCGCCACGGTATCTTTTCTGTGGTACTTTCCGTATCCCGCCATTGGCGGAACCCCGGGCGTTACCCGGCACCTTGTTCTACGGAGTTCGGACTTTCCTCTATTCACGGAGAAACTCCATAAATAGCAACTGCCTAACAAGAATCATCAACTGTTCTTCTACTTCCTTTTATTATAATATATACTTTTCTAACTGGGCTAAATATAATAAATTTAATCGGCGGTTGCATAATGATAATTAGACTTTGGGGATGAATAAGATTTGAAAAGAAGCGAATTCTTTATATGTAAAACTTTTTCTATTAGTTATTTTAATTGCTCATCAAGCGGGAAATAAATCGCATGTTCTTTGTATTTGCGTTGGATATAATAATTTTAAGCACGGCTGTTAGCGGAACAGAAAGAAACATTCCAACTATTCCCCAAAGATAACCCCAGAGAAGTAAAGAAATTAATATTACAAGCGGATTTAGTCCCAGCCGGTTTCCGAAAATTTTTGGTTCGAGTATATTGCCGATAATGTTCTGAACAACAATCAATACAGCCGCGATTATTAGAGCATATCCAAAAGAATCGTGCTGAACCAACGCCATTAGTACAGGGAAAAAGACTGCTATTACCGACCCAATATTGGGAATAAAATTTAACACAACAGCAAGGGCCGACCAAACGATAAAGAATTCTACATCGAACAACCAAAGAACTAAACCCATAACAACGCCGAGCGAAAGACTAATTAATAGCTTTGTAATAATATATTTTTGAACTTGATCAGTAATATCTTTAAAAGTGCGTTTAAGTTTAATCTCCCTTTGTATTGTAAGAGTTTGTATATCCTGTTCGTTACCCGATAAATTTTGATTGTCTTTTTTTGTCTTCATTTTCTTTAAAGAAGAACTTACTTCCTTTTCAACGTAACGCATTCTTATAGCTTCAACAACTTTATTATGACCGCTGGATATAAATATGAAAAAGAACAAAACCAAAAAGACACTTGTAAATATAGAAAGGGTTGAAGAGAAAACGCCTTCGGCAATTAAGGAGTAATCAAAATTCTTCAACACTTTTGAAATGTTGAAGTGAGTGTAGTAATAATCCTTTATTCCAATCGACCTAGAAACTTCTCTCACCAACTGGTTCAACTTCAATTCAAATTCGGGCAACCGGGCGGAGAACTGCATTAAAGAATCTATTATTCCTCTCGATATCCCGTAAAGCAGCGCGACTGTTAAGACAATATTGATAAACACCACTATTCCATGAGGAATCTTTTTCTTTTCTAGAAAACTATTAAGAGGTTCATAAAAGAAAAATAGAAAGTAGGCAATAACAAACGGAATGAAAATGTGACGAAGCTCTTTCATTACAAAGAAGATTACAAATAAACCGAGAATTGTAACAAAGAATTTTATAACAGAGTCCGACAAGTGTTTTTTCACAACAACTGCCATGATTTTTGATGCGCTAAATTATTAAAAAAAATCCAATATATTCTTTGTGTTAATGAAAACATCTATATATTTTAAATAAAGGATTGGGTGCTGCATGTATTTTAATTGCCAAAAATATGTCAGCCGGCTTTGCACCCTCAATCATTATTGTTAAAATGTCTTATGACTTATTTCGGTTTCACTAAATTTATTTATTGGTTAAAGAATTATTTCAACATTCTAAAACAGGGTTTCTTGAATATAGATTGACATTAGTCATGTTTTATTTTGAAATTATTGATGATGTTTGCAAGAAATATGTATAAACAATTAAATGAATAATTCCATTACAATATTTATTTAAAATGAATCACCGGAAAAAAGTAGAAGGATCAAGTAAATTACTTTACATTCTGATAATGACAGCCGGTGTTTTTATGGCGGGAACTGTTCTTTTCAGCATGCTTGCCGGAATAAGAATTAATTTCATATTTACAGAACTTATTAATTCGGCAATGCAGGTTAAAGTAAACATTACCGAAGCACGCAGAGAATTTTTAACAAACATTAACGAACCTACCGATTCCACTCTTGGCAATGCATGGGATTATCTCAGTCTTGCCGAATTCAACACAAATTTGTTATTCGAAGAAAGGGATAAAATAGGGATATTTGCCCTCCCCGTGAAGGATGCAAAGTTAAAGCAACAAATTCAGCAGCTTCAAAAGTTATTAATTGAGTACAGAGAAACTTCCGGCAAAATTTTATCCAACCCAAAAGAAGCAAATAGCGATACCAACCATTCAAAATGGGAAAATCAATTTAAAATACTTGAGAATCAATCTCTTTTAATTCAAAGCGAGCTTAACAAATTATTAATCACACAT
>CAZRMG010000136.1:0-7331 GCA_964601095.1 uncultured Melioribacteraceae bacterium
GGATAATTTTGGTACAAAATGAAGTCGTTTGGTGGTAGTGCTTCCTCCTCGTATTCAACATTGACAATATTTGCATTAAAATAAATTGTATCATTAAATCCAAAAATGTAAATTCTAGGGTCAGCATTTCTATAGCTTATTCTGGATAATTGATGAACTTCAGATACAATTTTTTCCCAACTATTCAGACAATCTGTAGTCTGTGAGATACCAGCAAAACCACCTACACCCAATCCTTTACACTCGTCAATAAAATATATTGCACTTGGACCAGTTGAGTTTTTGGGTATCCAATTATTACCTCCATCACTAGAATACCAAATCGATTTTGTAGGGGCGCAAACATACCATCTTAAACTATCAATCATGAAAAGATCAGTAATACCCTGAGGAAGGTTACCAGAAAGAGATTCCCACGTATAACCACCGTCAATTGTTTTTAATAATACTTTATCGCCTTCCCAGCTGTAACTGGCTTCCAGCATAATCAATCCCACTTTTTTGTCCAAAAACAAAATCTTTGTTACGGCTCTAATTCCTTTTTCGATATCGCTATAAATGCATTTTTCCCAATTTGTACCACCATCATTTGAATAATAGATGCCTGCTGGTCCTACGCCAATTCCATTATTCCTATCGGTAAAATAGATATTAATGAAAGAGGGTGTTTCTATTCTATTCCAACTTACACCTGAATCGGTTGTTTTTAATAGATATGTCGAATCTATATTAGCCGCTAACACCCATCCATAAATTGAGTCTGCAAAATAGATATCCCAACTAAAGTTCTTCGCCGACATAATACTGTCTCTCTGCAAATACCAGTTATGCCCCATATCGCTTGAATGAAATATTCTACCTGAGTTGTAATCAACAAACCATCCGTTGTTTTGATCAACAAAAGTTCCGTAATAAAGGACATAATCCCCCGATGGATAGAAGGTCGGCGTTAATCTTACCCACTGTTGTGCTTCATTACTGACAAATGAGAAAAAAATTAGCGCAATTATAGTTATAATATAATTTTTCATTTTCATCACTTACTTCTCACTTTTTACCTATCTCCCGTTATGTTAAAAGTAGGCAAGTCATTAATAAAACTCAATGATGTTCTGTTTTCTTATAATTTCATACATTCTATTAAAATAATTTTTATGCTTAGAATTATTTTTTTTCATTCTGCACATATAGAAAACATCTTAACTGGAAAATGGCAAATGGTAAACGAAAAATGTCGTGATTTATGATTAATGATTTGCGATATAATATTTCAAAGATAAGTACCAAAACTTCACCATTAAGTAAATTACACATCAACAATTATACTTGGCTTAAGGTAAATTCAAAAAGCCGTTTTGGGTCTCTTAGCGGTTAAACAAACCGTCAAGGAAGTGTTTCAAACAAGGGGCATACGAAATTAATTTTTTGCACAGCAACCAACAGCACCATTTCAACAACTTTATTTATCAACCCCGAAATAACTTAGCTATTAGAGATTGTTTTGTCAAGACAAATTACTTTGGCACAACACGTGCGCATCATTCAACACAAAAACACTAACCTTGTAATTTTGATTTACTAATCATACTTTTGGCTGTAAAATTATTGAGATACTTTGAGCAAATTCAAAGATTTAACAGATTTGGAGTTAATGAAGGAGATCGCGAATTTCGAATCCCGCGCTCTCGAAGAGCTTTACGACAGGTATTCATCCCTTCTTTATACAATTATCAAAAAGATTGCACCGGATAAAACTTCAGCCGAGAATATATTAACGGACGTATTTGTAATAATTTGGCGTAAAGCGGGTAACCCGGAATTCAAAACTGAAAATGTTTTCAGCTGGCTTGTTACTCTCGCCCGTAACAAAGCCGTTGATTCCGTCCGACGCGCACGTTCTGCCAAAGGCACCACACAGGTTTATGAAGACATTTACGAAGATTATTTTATTCTTCCTACTTTCCCGGACGATATAGACACGTTGGATTACAACACTGCTTTCAGTCTTCAACCCAAGATTGAAAAAGCGCTTTCCAAACTTACGGACACGCAAAAGTATGTTCTTCACCTCGCATATTACGAAGGTTTTACAATCGACGAGATAGCAGATAAATTAAACGTTCCGCTCGAAACAGTACGCAATAAAATTATGACTGCTCTTTACGGTTTAAGAGATCATTTGGTGAAGGAAGGATAACGATGACAAACAACCCGATACACGAAATGATTGCCGCTTTTGCTGTCGGATGCATGGACAATGAAAATTTTATCCAGTTCAAAGATTATTTTAAAGAAGGCGGTGAACTTCCCAATGGAGAACTCGGCGAGCTTCAAAACATAGTTTCGATGATTCCGATTATTTTGGATCTTGAAACACCCGACCCAACATTGAAAGATAAAGTTGCGAAAAGATTAATTGAATTAAAAGATGAAATGAAATCGAAGATACGTGAAGAGAGAAGAAAAACTTTTGCTACAAGGATAACAAGATCTTTAACATTTACTTCCAGCGGTAAAATAACAGAAGAAAGAAAGCCCATAAAGACAGAGGTTACAAACACAAGTTCTAAAAAGTATCCCGATACTTTTCATACATCGGCAAAGATAGATGTGCCCGAAGAAATTACAATAAATGTTGCTAAAGAATTATTGACTACGAAAATCGGTAATAATCAGCCGAGCTCTTTATTCGAGCCAAATCTTCGAGAAAAACCCGAAGAGTTTAAACCGGAAAGCCGAGATAAACCTGGTTCCGGATTTATCGGGTGGATTGCCTTGATGGCTTCAATTATTCTGTTTTGCATTGTTGGATATTTTACTTACAGCTCAGTTTCATCGTTAAACAAAAAAGTCGATGAGCTTGAAAGCAAAACAGCATCTTTGCGAAGTGAGCTTGCTACTTCGACAAATTTTGTGAATAAACATATTTCTGTAATAGAGTTTTTAAATAAAGGAAATATTTCGGTAATTGATCTCGGCGGGACTGAACAGAGTGAAAATGTTTCTGCGCGTGTATTTTTAGCATTCAATGAAAAAGAAGGTTTGGTTCAATTCAAAAACGCAAAAGCACTTCAACCGAATCAAGGTTATCAGCTATGGCTTGTTGGCAAAGGTCAAGCTTATTCTATGGGTGTTTATTCACCAAGCGGAAGTGAATATATGAGAATAACGACTTTTCCATATATCCCGCGAGAGCAGGTACAATCAATTATGGTAACTATTGAATCAAGCGGCGGTTCCCCCACACCTTCAGCACAAAGCTATTTATCGGGAATTTTTAGATAAGATATTTTTATTTTTTTCTTGTTAGGAAAATATTCAATCCTAGAAAAATTAAAACGGCAGGCCAGAAATCATCAACAACATCAGCAATTGAATTGGCTGTTATTAAAATGCCAACTTGCTTAAAAATATTTGTGGATAGATACCCGAGAAGCATAAGTAAAATTCCGGCAGCAGCAAATACTTTTACATTTGTGTTTTCAAGAAACAAGATCAAGAATGCCGCACCGCTGATAAAAAGAATCGACGCGAAAGCGAGCCCCCGTGTATCAATCAACTCATAATTAAATTTAACAATTAGGATTACTCCTAAAAAGAATAAAACCGTTGATAAAAACAACATGCCGCGTTCGCCGGAATTAAGCGACACATAAACTGTAAGCATTCCGTAAACAACAAATGTAATTCCAATAATTGCACCGGCATCTAAACCGAATGTTCCGTTGTTTCCGAAATACGAAAGTCCGCCTAAAATTAAAAAAGTAATTCCGGTTATTATTCTATTGTTAAGATACAATTTCAGAAGTTTCCATTTTTACGGTTAAAGAAAATAGTAAGTATACAATTGCAAAAAAACCTAAAGTAAGTAGTGTTGCTAAAATAAAAATAATTCTAACTGTATAAGTCTCGGCATTGATGTACCGGGCAAATCCGCCGCACACTCCCATAAACAATCTGTCCGTTCTTGATCTATAAAAACTATTGAGCGTAGTTTCATGCTGATGTTCTGAATTATCTTTAACTCCTAAAAAATAAGCTCCCGCAGCAATTGAGATAAAAGGGAAAATAAAACCAAAAGGAATTGATAATAAATTTTTCGAAGAGATTAATCCGAACGAATCTAAGGTTAATTGCAAACCAACAAGCATTAGCAATCCGCCCGCGACAGTTCTAAAATTTATTTTCCTTTGCTTTAATTTTTCTTCGTCAGATAACGGTTGAACTTCAAATTCTTGGGGTATTAAAAACGACATTATAAGATAAACGACAACAATCCAAACACCCAAAAGCAGAAGCAGTAAAAAAATCAAACGTATAATAGCAGTATCAACTTTAAAATATTTTGCGAGTCCGCTGCAAACGCCCGCAACTACAACATCCGTTTTTGATCTCTCTAGTTTTCGTTGCGGAGGGATAGCATTGTTCGGATCTTGGTTCGGTTCGTCAAAAATGTTGGGAAAATTTTCTTCGTTCATAAAATCAAACAATCTCAGAATTAAGTTTTAAAGTTTCTCGCGTGTTAATAATTCTTCTCTCTGTAATTATTTTATCGATTCGAATATCGTGCGTATCGGTTTCAATATTTTCAAAAATTTGGAATTCGAAAGCTGGTACTATTTTAGCAGCATGAGAGTATTTTAAAATCTTGTCGTAATAGCCTCCGCCGTACCCAACCCTTTGACCTTTTAAAGAAACAGCCATAGCGGGGATTATAAACAAATCAATGTCGCTTAAGTCGTCATCGAAAGCAGCCGGAGGTTCATAATAACCTTCAGCATTTTTTACAAGGTTATCCCAACCTAAGAAATTTGCATGGACAAATTTTTTAGAAAGTTTATTCAACTTAGGCAGTACAACCGACTTGCCGTTGTCGATTATAAAGTCAATAAAATATCTTGTGTCCAACTCGCCTTGTTTGGAAGAAATGAAAGCATAGATTTTTTTTGCGTGAATAAAATCATCCACCGCCGAGAACCGCTCGATAATCAGTTTTGTTTTATACCTGATCTCTTCGTCGGTAATATCTTTGCGTTTTTCAACAACTATTTTTCTTGCTTCCGATTTCGATATTAGGGTTTTAAGTTTCAATATTTACCCTTGTTTAAAGTTGTTGAGATGAATATATAAATTATTCACGTTGGCAACAATACTTTTTATGTCACTTAAAGTATTCTTAATCCCATGCTTGAGGCAACAAGTTCGGCAGCTATTTCCGCGCTTCTGTTCTTATAATCAAGAATGGGATTTACCTCAGCAATTTCAAGAGACGACATGCATCCGCATTCGGCAATTGTTTCCATTAAAAGGTGAGCTTCCCTGTAACTGAATCCGCCGTTAACCGGTGTACCAACGCCTGGTGCAGTGGCCGGATCGATGCTGTCAACATCAAAACTAACATGAATATGTTGCACACGGGATTTAAGATCTTTAAGTACTTTGTTAATTATAAAACCAATGCCTTTGCGGTCGATGTCCGTCATTGTGTGAACATTTAAATTTAGTTTTGATACAAGTTCTTTTTCACCTTGATCTAAACTACGCACTCCTATCAACACAAAATTTTCCGGTTTTACTTTCGGCGCAAAACCATGCAAATGTGTAAGCATTGAATTACCAACGCCGAGAGATGCGGCAACGCTCATTCCGTGAATATTGCCCGAAGGTGTAGTTTCATCCGTATTCAGATCGCCGTGCGCGTCAATCCAAATTAAACCGACTTCTTTATTATTTTTTTTACAATGCGATGCCACACCCGCAAGAGCGCCGAGTGCCATCGAATGATCTCCGCCGAGGCATAAAGGAAAGCGGCCATAGTCGAGTGATTTTTCAACTTTATCGGCTAATTCTTCGCTTGTTTTAACTATCTCGTCAATATACTTTAACTTAGGATTAACAATTTTTTGATCTTCCGGAATATGAATAAAAACATCCCCGTGGTCTTCAACCGAATAACCAAGAGCTTCCAATTTTTGAGAAATTCCGGCAATTCTAAGCGCCGAAGCACCCATATCTACACCCCTTCGCCCGGCACCCAAATCCATAGGGAAACCAATTATATCAACTTCTTTACTTTGTATTATTTTTGCGTTCATGCAAATTCTCCGGTATAATTACAGTACAACATAAAAAGATGCGGGAAAGTTTTACTTAAATATAAGAGTGCTTTGTATATTTAATGCAAAAAATTTTATGAATGAATTTCAATCAATCGGCAAATATTTAATTTTGGCAGGCGTTGTAATTTTCTTGCTGGGAATTATAATCGTGTTTGGGGATAAAATCCCGTTCCTGGGCAAACTGCCGGGTGATATTATTTATAAAGGAAAAAACTTTACACTTTATTTTCCAATCGTTACTTCAATTATTCTAAGCATAATAATTTCATTAATTATTTATCTGTTAAAAAAGTAATTGCCGAAAGAAACCAATTTATCTTTCGTGCATCGAATTGAAAAAGAAAAGGAAAATATATGGCTACAAAAACTGCTTATTTAAAAAACGTTAACGGGATAACCATGGACGGGCCTGTAGATTTTGGAGGAAGTAACGCTGGCATCCGCCCAAAAGAATTAATTTTGCTCTCTCTCGGCGGCTGCACCGGCAGCGACGTTGCGGTTATTCTAACAAAGAAGAAAATTAAATACGACAAACTTGAGATGAATATTTCAGCAGAAATGAAGGAAACCCACCCGCAGATTTACACAAAGATTCATATCGAATTTGTTATTTACGGAAAAGACATACCTGAAGAGGCAGTAAAAAGAGCAATAGAACTTTCACAAAATACTTATTGCAGTGTAACTGCAATGTTAAACAAAGTAGTTGAAATTACACATTCATATAAAATTTTGGAAAGTTGAAGTAATTAATAAATTTTCATGATTTGATTTTGTGAAGAGACTTGAGTTGCTAAGTCTCTTCATTCATTACAAATAATCTTGCGGGATAGGTTTACGTCCGGCAAATCCGTCGTTTATTCCATGATAATATCGGACTTCGTTTTCATCGCTGCGCCAACACAGCAGTACCTCTTCGCCGTTTATGATTGAAGGGAAATCAACCAAACCGAATTGGAAACTCCAATCTTTATAAGAACATCCGATTTCTTCCAATTCACTCATATACCCGTTGATGCTTATCGTCAGCTGTTTGAATTCGTAATTGTTTTCAACATCTCCGCCAAGAGTTTCAGATATTGTTTTCAATTGAAAAGCATCGTTAAGAATATCCCTCACAATTTTTTTTACAAGCGGGAGCGTTCGATTAGCTTCTGCAGGCGTGAAATATTTAGTTTGTATTTCGGACATTCAACTTCTTTCTTTTTGACA
>CAZRMG010000137.1:0-1866 GCA_964601095.1 uncultured Melioribacteraceae bacterium
GAAAATCCAAATGAAAGTGATCTTGAAGAATGGCGCGAATTAAATACACGCTGGTTTCAGTTCGGTACATTTAACCCGTTAACCCGCGTTCACGGTCAATTTCCATTTCGTGAAATATTTAATATTGCACCTGAAGATCACCCTGCTTACAAATCGATACTTGAGTATAATAAATTACGATACCGTTTAATGCCCTATGTTTATTCGCTTGCAGGAATGGTAACCCACAACGACTATACAATTATGCGCGCGCTTGTAATGGATTTTGGCAACGACAAAAATGTTTTGAATATCGGCGACCAATTTATGTTTGGTCCCTCAATTTTGGTAAACCCCGTTACGGATTATAAAGTTAGATGCCGTAAGTTATATTTGCCGGATGGAAGCGGATGGTATGATTTAAAAACCGGAAAATATTTCAATGGCGGACAAACAATAGAAGCCGATGCACCTTATACCGAAATTCCGGTTTATGTTAAAGCAGGCGCAATAATTCCCTGCGGTCCCGAAATACAATATACAACTGAAAAACCTGCCGACCCGATCCGCTTATTTGTTTACACCGGGAGCGATGGAAAATTTACTTTATATGAAGATGAAAACGTTAATTACAATTATGAAAAGGGAAAATTTTCAACAATAGAATTTGATTATAATGAAAAGGAGAAGACGCTTACAATTAATGATAGACAAGATAAGTTTGTCGGAATGCTGAATTCGAGAACATTCGAAATTAAATGGATTAGTAAAAACAATCCTTCGGCAATGGATTTTGATTCAAAAGCAGATAAAGTTGTTAAATATGAAGGCAAGAAAATATCCGTGAAGATGAATTGATTAGTCAATAATAGATTAGAGCACACCTTACATTCCAATTGAAATATTCAACAGGAATTGTATAAGATTTTTCTATGGGATAAAATTATAAACATGTAATGTAAAATTAACTTGCATAGGTTAACAACAATTTGCATTTTGCAAACGTTTGCGGTAACCTTTGAGAAAAATGAAACATAATACTTTAAAAGACATTGCAAAAAAATTAAAACTATCGGCATCAACTGTTTCCAGGGCGTTAAGTGATCACCCTGATATAAGTGCACAAACAAAGGAAAAAGTAAAAACTCTTGCTGAAAAACTTAATTATTCACCAAACCCGATTGCGCAAAGTTTAAAAAGTAATCGGACTACAACAATTGGCGTAATTGTACCTGAAATCAAACATGATTTTTTTTCAACGGCTATTAGCGGCATTGAAGACATTGCTTATGAATCCGGTTATACAATTATTCTTTGTCAATCAAACGAGAGTTTTGAAAGAGAAGTAGTAAACACTAATGCTCTAATGCATCATAGGGTGGCAGGTGTTATAGTTTCAATTTCGCAGCAGACAAGTACCGGAGATCATTTTAAAACACTAATTGATAGAGGTATCCCAGTCGTCTTTTTTGATAGAGTATGTGAAGATGTTGATGCAAACAAAATTATTATTGATGATGAGAAAAGTGCTTATGTCGCCGTTCAACATCTTATTGATAAGGGATATAAAAGGATTGCTCATTTTGCCGGCCCACAGGAACTTGATGTTTGTAAAAAAAGGCTTAATGGATATTCGGCTGCTTTAAAATCTGCCGGTTATATGCAGGAACAAGAGATGATTTATTTTGGAGGAATGCACGAAACAGATGGTTATAGTTGTATGGATAAACTAATTAAAACACAGAATATTCCTGATTCGGTTTTTTGTATTAACGATCCCGTTGCCATTGGTGCATATCAGAGAATTCAAGAAGCTGGATTGAGAATTCCCGATGATATTGGCATTGTAGGATTTTCAAACAACAAAATTACAACTCTTGTTAATCC
>CAZRMG010000137.1:1966-7319 GCA_964601095.1 uncultured Melioribacteraceae bacterium
ATAGGTTTTTATCTTAAAAAATTTACTAAAAGTGAAGAGGATTTTTTTCTTGCCGGACGAAAAAATTCTTCGTGGGTTGCGGGATTAGCATTTTTATCTGCGAATCTTGGTGCACTTGAACTTTTAGGAATGACAGGTAATACATTTAAATATGGAATGTACGTCGCACATTTTTACTGGATTGGCGCCATACCTGCAATGATTTTTCTCGGTATATATATGATGCCGTTTTATTACAGCAGTAAAATAAAATCTATACCGGGTTATCTTAAACTTAGGTTTGACGAAAAAACACGTGTGCTAAATGGAATAGCTTTTGCTATTATGACTCTGCTAGTTTCCGGCATCAATCTTTATGCTATGGCACTTGTACTTCATACTTTTCTTGGATGGAATTGGGATTACAGCATGTGGGTTTCGGCTATAACTGTAGCGGCATATGTTACGCTGAGCGGATTAATGTCTGCCATATTTACTGAAATAATTCAATTCTTCTTAATATGGTTCGGATTATTTCTTGTTTCAATTCTTGGCATTATCGAAATAGGAAGCATTGATCAAATATTAAACAGGTTGCCCGAATCAATGAATACTTTGTGGTCAACATCAGGCGATCCTACACAAAACGGAATGTTAATTCATTGGGCGGGAATAGTTTTAGGACTTGGCTTTGTTTTGTCTTTTGGTTATTGGACAACAGATTTCCTTGTGGTGCAAAGGGCTTTTTCGGCAAAAGATTTAAGATCTGCTAGAATAACACCCCTGCTTGCTTCATTTTTCAAAATGGCTTTGCCCTTCATTGTTATTCTTGCCGGTTTAATCGCTATTGCACTTTCAAACGATCCCAACAGCGGATACAAATTACTTGAAGACGGAGGTCAAGTTAATTACGATTCGGCTCTCCCGCTTTTAATTAAAAGATATTATCCGACTGGTTTAGTCGGGTTAGGAATTACGGCTTTACTCGCCGGTTTTATGGCCGGGCAAGCTGGAAACATCAGCGCATTTAATACTGTATGGACTTATGATATTTACAAATCAGTTTTAAATAAAAATGCATCGGATGCACATTTACTAAAAATGGGTCGTGCTTCTACAATTGTTGGCGTTATTATTTCACTCGGTACAGCATACTGGGCAAAAAGTTTTCCAAGTATAATGGATTATATGCAGGCAATTTTTTCATGGGTCAACGCCCCTCTTTTTGCTACAATGCTGTTGGGTATGTTTGTTTGGTGGATTACTCCAAACGGTGCGTTTTGGGGACTTGTTGTTGGAATGTTAACATCATTTTTAATGTGGCTCGGCGTAAAATTCCAATGGTTTAATGAAAGTATAATAACAATGTCGAGTGTGCAAAGTGATATGGCTGCAAATTTTTGGCGGGCGTGGTGGGCATGGCTTATTTGTTTTGTATTAACAATTGCCATAAGTCTTGTAACAAAGAAAAAACCAAAAGAAGAGCTTGTTGGTTTGGTTAAAGGTTTGACAAAAGAAGAACACGATACACATCTGCCATTTATCAAACGCCCTGAATTTATTGCTTTAATATCATTAATAATTTTTGTTCTACTTAATATTTTATTCTGGTAAAATTGATTTGTTAGATATTTTTGAAAGAGTTTAAAGGAGAAAATAAATGAAACCGATTTGGTATTTCGTTGGATTAATACTTTTAGTTATGGGTGCAATTATATTTGCAACTGGTTTGTATTTACTTACAAATCCGCCCCAAGTAAAAACAATACTTTCGGAAACACATCCAAATATTTGGTGGGGTATAATCATGTTTATATTCGGAGGTATATTATTCCTTAAAACCCGCAAGCAAATTGTTCAATAGGAGATATTGAATGGAGATAATAAAATCGGTAGAAAAAAAGTTTAAAGAATTATTCAATACCGAACCTTTGCTCGTGCGTTCACCGGGAAGAGTTAATTTGATTGGAGAACATACGGATTACAATAACGGCTTTGTACTTCCCGCCGCAATTGATAAAGCTGTTTATTTTGCTATTGCGCCAAGAGAAGATGATACATGTTTTTTGTATGCTGTTGATCTTGATGATTCTTTTGAATTCAGGATTTCTAACTTAGAATCCTCTGACAAAATTTGGCCGAATTATTTGATGGGTGTTGTTGATCAATTGAATAAATCAGGGTATAAAATCAGCGGTTTTAATTGTGTGTTCGGGGGTGATATTCCTATCGGCGCGGGACTTTCATCATCTGCCGCGATAGAAGCGGGTTTGGCTTTTTCATTGGATCATATATTCAATTTGAACATTGATAAACTTTCTCTCGTTAAGTTATCGCAAAAAGCTGAGAACGAATTTGTCGGCGTTAAATGCGGTATTATGGATCAGTACATAAATATTTTCGGAAAGAAAGGAAATGTTTTACAAATAGATTGTGAATCGTTGAATTATAAGTATTATCCGTTTGACTTCGAAAATGTTTCCATCGTATTGTTCGACACATGCGTTTCTCATTCGCTTGCATCATCGGAATATAACCAGCGAAGAAAAGAATGCAGCATAGGAGTTGAAGTAATCAAAAAAGATTATCCGGAAGTTCGCAGTCTTCGCGACGTTTCGGTAAAACTTATTAATGAATATAAAACAAAGTTGGACCCGGTTGTGTTTAAAAGATGCAAATATGCAGTCGAAGAAAATGAAAGACTTCTTAATGCATGCGTGTCTTTGACAAAAGGAGATTTAAGAGAATTCGGAAAATTTATGAACGAAACGCATGATGGTTTAAGCAATGATTACGAAGTCAGCTGCAAAGAACTTGATTATCTCGTCAATCTTACAAAAGACAGTGAAAATGTTTACGGCTCGCGTATGATGGGCGGCGGTTTTGGAGGATGTACAATTAATTTAGTCGAAAATAATGCGGTCGATTCCGTATCGGAAAAAGTAAAAAAAGCATATACAGAAAAATTTGGTTTTGAACCAAAAATCTACTGCACAAAAATCAGCAACGGAACAGAAATAATCAGAGAGAAAACTTTTGCAACGAAATAATTACAATATTTATCCCCATAGAAGAAAAAATATTCTAACCGGGGAATGGGTTTTGGTCTCGCCGCACAGAACAAAAAGACCATGGCAGGGAGAAGTATTCGAGCCGACAAATAATACAAGACCCATTTACGATCCTGAATGTTATTTGTGTCCCGGAAATTTAAGAGCAAACGGCGAGAAAAATCCCGATTACAAAAACACATTTGTTTTTACAAATGATTTTTCGGCACTACTTGATAATATTCCTTCAACAAAGATTAATACTAATAATTTATTAATTGCTAAAAGCGAAAAAGGAATTTGCAGAGTTGTAAATTTTTCACCGAGGCATGATTTAACTCTTGCCGAAATGGATGAAAAAGATATTTATAATGTTATTACAACATGGCAGAATGAATTTAAATGGCTTGGTGATAATTCAACTATAAAGCACGTGCAGATTTTTGAGAACAAAGGCGCAATGATGGGCAACAGTAATCCCCATCCTCATTGCCAGATTTGGGCGCAGGAAAGTATTCCTATGGAAATCCAAAAGGAATTGAAGAATTTTAAAAAGTATTTTAAGAAAAACGGTAAAAGTCTTCTTTCGGATTATCTGAAACTTGAGTTAAAGCTTAGGGAAAGGGTAGTTTATGAAAACAATTCCTTCGTTGTACTTGTACCATTTTGGGCTGTATGGCCGTTCGAAACAATTATTATTTCAAATAGAAGAATTCCAAGCATTCTAAATCTTAAAGAATCAGAGAAGAAAGATTTTGCCAATGTTATAAAAATTATTACCACAAAGTATGATAATTTATTCAACTCTTCATTTCCTTATTCTTCCGGTTTGCATCAAGCGCCAACGGACGGAAAGGATCACCCCGAATGGCATTTTCATATGCATTTTTACCCGCCTCTTTTAAGATCGGCGAGCATAAAAAAATTTATGGTCGGATATGAAATGTTAGCTGAGCCACAGCGAGATATAACACCTGAACAGAGCGCAAAAGTTTTGAGAGAACTTCCGGTAATTCATTACAAAAAAAAGAAAGCGCGGTAAAATACTATTAAGCCAAAATCTTATCTTTGTCATGTTAAAACATCGGATAAACAATGAGCGGCATTTTTAACAAACCTTTTAAATTGTATAATAGTATTCAGCATTATGATTGGGGAACAAAGAATGAAGATGCATTCATTCCAAAATTAATAGGGATTAGCGCAGAAAAAGACAAACCTTATGCGGAATTATGGATTGGTGCACATCCAAAAGCATCATCCCAAATTGAAATTGACGGCGGTAAAATCCCGCTTAACATTGCAATTGAAAAATATCCGAAAGAAATTTTGGGAGATTATACGTGTAGAAAATTTAACGGGAAATTCCCATTCCTTTTAAAAGTATTATCTGCCGCCGAAGCTTTATCAATTCAAACGCACCCGGATAAAGAGCAAGCAAAAACTCTTCATGCAAAAGATTCTAAAAATTATCCGGATGATAATCACAAGCCGGAAATAGCAATCGCTATCGATTCGTTGACCGCAGTTGCCGGATTCAGACCTATTGAAGAAATTATTACTAACCTTAAAAACTTGCCTGAACTAGAAGAGTTTATTGAAAAAAAATTGCTTGAGAATTTTTTCAACGAGAAGAATTTAGTCGTAAATAAAAATAATGTTGAGAAGTTATACTCTGCAATTATGAAAAATGCTGAGCGAAAGGATTTGTTGGATAGTTGTATAAATAATATTGCGATACGATTAAAGGGGAAAACACATTTAGCGCCAGAAGAAAATCAATTCATTAAACAATACGAACGTTACGGCTCGGATGTTGGGTTGCTATCGTTTTTCTTTTTTAATCTTATCGAATTAAAATCCAACCAGGCAATTTTTACTGATGCCGGGGTTCCCCACGCATATCTTAAAGGTAACATCATAGAATGCATGGCAAACTCCGATAATGTGGTTAGAGCCGGTTTAACTGAAAAGTTTAAAGATGTTGATACGCTTCTTGACATAATTAAATTCGACTTCAATAAATATGACATAATAAATCCAGAAATGTTTTGTGATGATGTAAAATATAGAACAAGTGCGGAAGAATTTTTAATTACCACTTATTCCAAAGCAAAAGATTTTGAAATAATTTGTTCAACAAACAATCGCCCGGTTGTTTATTTCTTAACAAACGGAAAAATGTCTGTAACCTGTTACACTGAAAACGAGACAATCATTGAAGAATTTAAAAAAGGCGAATCATTTTTAATTCCCGCCGATCTAAAACAATATCGAATTTATACCGCTGCGGAAACAAACTTTCTTGTAGTTGAAATTCCATA
>CAZRMG010000138.1:0-7314 GCA_964601095.1 uncultured Melioribacteraceae bacterium
GTCGTTTGGCGGCATAGCTGTTAAATTTATTCAACTCAATGCATTCTTTTTCGAGAACACCTGTGTTAACTTCAATGCCTGCCTTTTTAAACTTTTTAACGGCTATGCCGCCTAACGACCTGTGCGGATTTATTGAACCGATAACAATTTTTTTAATTTTCGTCTGAATTATATAATCGATACAAACCAAATCTTTTTCACACGAAGTACACGGTTCTATATTTGTATATAAAACGGAATCCTCAACGGATTCCTTAGAATTTTTTATTGCTAAAATTTCTGCGGGCTCTTCGTGCGGGTTGCTTCTATAAGCTGCCCCAATAATTTTATTATTTTTAACAAGCAAGGCGCCTGTAAGCGGCATGGGACTAACTGCGCCCTTACCTTTCTTAGCTAGTTCAAGTGCAATTTGTATATATGATGCATCTTGCAAAATTACTCCAATTCTAAAATCTGGAATTTTATTATGCCTGCAGGTACTTTAGCTTCTACTGTTTGACCCGGTTTCACTCCCATCAATGATTGTCCTACCGGTGAGCTAATTGAAATTTTTCCTTTTTCAAGGTCAGCTTCTTCAGGTGAAACAAGAATATATTTATATGTTTTTTTATTGTTCAGGTTTTTTACCGTAAGAGTAGATAAAATATGAGATTGATCCTTGGGCATATTAGAAGTATCAATTACGGTTGCTCGGGAAAGCAGTTCATCAAGTTTGCTGATTTTTAATTCTAGCAAACCCTGCTCTTCTTTTGCAGCGTCGTATTCAGCATTTTCCGATAAATCGCCATGAGAACGTGCTTCGGCAATTCTTTCGGCCATATGTTTACGACCGTTGGTTTTTAATTCCGCTAATTCTTTTTCCAATTCACGAATTCTTTCTTTGCTCAAGTACACAAAGTTGGACACGATAAATACTCCTTCTTTATTTAAAAATGTAAACAGCCGCTGCTTTTAACCAAAAGAATTTATCGGGTTAAAAATCGCGGCTAATCCAATAAATGAAAACGCCAACATCTTAACAAGGTTGGCGGTTCTCACATTATACAAAAAAATTGCCACCGCGCTCGGCAGTGGCATCGAAAAAATAAGAAGTTTAGTTATAGTTTGCAACTATATTCGTACTATAAATTAGAGCATTTGATATCAATAAATTAAAAGCTCTCCTGAACTCTGCATATCGGCTTAAATTGACAATACCGGCATATTAGCTGCTCACGGTTTTCATGAGGTGATAAACCGAATTTGCCGAGCGAAATCTGCTCTACATAATATTTAATTTTATTCATTGTGTTTTCAATTAACTGCTCAATTGTTTTTATTTCTTCTTCCTTACCTCTGCCGAGATACACAACGGATTTGCCGAATTCATTGAGCGTATATTTTAATGAATATATTATCATTTCGTTCGGAAAATATTTTTTGCCGTATTTCTTTTTTAGCAGCTCGGCGGCGGCGAAAAGATATACGGGTAGTTGAAGCGATATGCCTTCTTTTAATTCTTTGAATGTCGGTTTTTTACCGCTTAATTTATAATCTACAATATTAAATGCGCTTTCTCTTTCAGAAATTTCAAGTCGGTCTATCTTTCCTCTTAATCTAATTCCATTAACTTGCACAGGTTCTTTATCACTTAAAAATTTATCCGAACCATCATCTTTTAATTTACCGAAGCTCACTTCAAAATGTTTTGGAATAAAACCGCTTTGGTCGTCTCTTTCTTTTTCCAAAAACCGGTTAAGTATTGATTCATTTTTATTGCCGTTAATGCCTGTAATTTTTTCTTTCTCATAAAAAGTTAGCGGTGATTTGAATGCCGTTTTTTCCAATTCTTTTTCAGCAATGAAAAAAATTATTTCTTTTACTTTTTCAAAAGTCTTTTCATCGCAACCGGAAATAACAACGTTATCGTCTCTAATCTTCGAGTAAAATTCATAAAGAACTGAATGAAGTATTCTTCCCATCTCGACAGCTTCAATATCTTCTGTCGGTTCTTCAATTTTTTCGATGCGGAGAACTCTCTCAGTGAAAAATTTAAACGGGCATTTGGCGTACATTTCAAGCTGTGAAATTGAATATTGGTTTGATACAAAAGAATTCAATACGGAACATGCTTCAGTCCCAGATAAATCACCGCAATACGGCGAAGAAGATAACGGATTTTCACTGCGCATCTTTTCTATTTCTATTGCCTTATTAATTCTATCAACATCTAAATTTTGTTTTATGTAGAAAGGAATATTATCACTACTGTATTTGCCTGAGTAAATTTGTACACTCTCTTCGGAATAGAAAGTTTGTGAATAATCAATTTCATTTTTTGTATCAATGTCGAAAAGCACTTCAAAATCATTCAAGAAAGTAGATTGAACCGTTTCCCGCCCGTTATCTGTTTTAGGATACGAAAGGAATAATTTTTTATCCCAGCAGCACAAAGCTTGATAAAATAAATTTCTCTCTTCTGTTTGATGCGTGAAAGCCTGTTTTTTAAATGAACCTGAATAAAATATTTCCGGCTTATAGCGTGTCGGTAAATCACCGTCGCACAATCCGCCTATAAATAAATAATCATATTGAAGTCCGCGTATTTCTTCAAGCGTTGTAATTTGTACACCGTAATTGGATTTTTCCTTTATATTGAACCTTGCCCATCCGCATGCAGTACGTATTTGATCTGTAAAAAACGACAATGCAAATTTTTGATCACCACCATATTCTTCTTCCAGAAGCTGGAATATTTCCGTTAAAGTATCGATAAACTCTGCAAAGCCACGTATATTTTTTTCTGCTGATTCGTTAGCTCCTGTTCTCAATAGTTTTATTGGAAGTTGAGATTGAAAAATTAAGTCAAAAAAACGTTTGTGGAATTCGGGTATAGAAATTTTCCCTTCGAAAGGAGTTAATATTTCTGCGATTGAATGAATATCATAAAGTGCCTTTGAATATATTTTATGCAAAGATTTAATTTCTTCATCGTCTGCATCACCCTTAAACTTCAGATTAAATATTTCATCTTTTATTGTATTAATCCAGTTTTCTTTACCGGAAACAATTTTAAGAGCAGATGCAACTTTAAAAAGATTTGCCGCATCAATCGCGCCAACATTAATGAAGCCGCCGCTTAAACCTCGAAAAACATGATTAAAATAAAAATCATTTTCAACAATCTCTAAAAGATTAACAACAGATGTTACTGGATTGGAATTATCAAGCGAGATTCTATCAGATAAATTATACGGCAGACCGTTTTTATTAAACACATCCCGAAAAATTGAGGAATAATTTTGTATCAGATTAAATGCTACACATATTTTATGCGGCTCAACATTCTGCTCAACAATTAATTCTTTTATTTCGCGTGAAATAATTTCTACTTCTTTATCTCGGTCGTACGCGGTTAATTTTGTTATGCTGTTTTTATAGTCAAATTTTTGAAAAGCTTTAGATGTTCGAAAAAGTTTTTCGCGTATTATTTTTTGAAATTGATTTGATTCATTCCTTGAAATTTCTTTAGTCTTTTTAAAACCATAATCTTCAAAACGACTGTATGTTTTATCTAAATGCGAAAACAATAATTTGTTTGCACCGTAATAATCAAAATGTATAAAAAGTTTATACTGAGATAAATTCGATAGTCGTTCCAAGAATTTGATTTCAGGCATTGCAAACTCATCGAATCCGCTGACGACTACAAGATTAACGTCCGCAAAAAGCTTTCCATAATTATGTTCAAACTCTTTTTCCAACAGTTCAAGAATTTTAGAATATATATCACCGGTTTCATAAGCATTTAAACCATAACATTTTGATAAATACTTTTCATAAATATCGGCTATATCAAGGGCTTTCAACTTTTCGGATTTATCAAGTTTTTCTGCTTCTTCCCTCAGCTCAGCGGGATTAATGCCGTGGCGTTTGTATTCCGAAATCACATTTTTGATGCGGTCAAGTGTTCCAAAAGGTATATCAATTTTTTCGCTCGAAGATTGCCCTGCATAAACCGAAAAATAACGCAGTTTAACTTCAGCAGCGCTTTGTTTTATAAACACAACCGATGCAGCTTCACTTAAGTTTATAAACGGTAAACTCAACTTCAGCAATTTTGTAGTGAGTGTTCCAATTGTTTCAATATTTATCCCGGCGGCAGATTTACCCGGCATCTTCGATATAATTTCTTTTTTAAGATTTCTCGCTTTTCGGTTTGTTGGAACAATCAACAAAAGCTCATTGATCTTTCCTGAAGAAATATTTCCTTCAATCAATTCGTCAATATTCAACGATTTTATATTTTCTTTAGTAAGAATCATTTTCTTAAAAGATTTCGGTACGAAGATTTTATTTGTTTTGAAATATCTAAATTCAACAACCTAATCACTTCATCAAATTCAGCCGATGCGGATTTTTTATCTTTTACAACCACTGTTTCCAATTCAAGAAAGGAGCCGAGAGATTTAACTTCGTCAATATGAATGCGGGTATGTTTGTATAAATACAATTTTCTTTTTTTCTCAACCACCGCTTCAACTTTTAAAATATCCGAAAGATACTTCTCAACATTTTTACCTTCTAGTTTCAAAATTTCGTAATCGCTCCACCTCTTTTTTACTTCATCGCGAGAATACTTTATAAGGGTATGCGAATTGTTTTCTATTCTTAATTTTAAAAGACCTTTGTCAATTTTGTAATAAATATCTTTTTGAATGAGCAATCCTTCATAGACTGCATTAATATTTTTGGCTGATTTTTCCAATTTTGATTTCGAATCAATTTTAATTTTTACTTCAAGATTAGTGGGCATGATGCAACCTTTTTCAGTTTAAGTGTGTTTAATTTTGAAAAAAAATACCGACATTTATCAGGTTGATTTTTAACATAATATGAATATCTTTCAATAGAAGGTTAGTAAAAGGAATATAAAAATGAAAGCGCGAATAATAATTTTAATGATTTTGCTTCCGCTTAGTTTTGTAAGCGCACAAAGAATAGGACAAATAGCGCCTGAAAAACCGCCTGAAATTTTCCCGGATAACTCGTGGGGCGCAGATATAATGTTCGGTGAAGGCGGCTTTGGCCTCGGTACTTTTTTCAGGAAATCCTTTTCGCAAAACGTTACAGGTTTTATTGATTTTTCAATTTCAGAAGCAAAGGACGAACGGGAAATTGAGTACATCGATTATTACGGCAATACTTTTGTATTAAATAAAAAGAACAGGGTTTTCCTTATCCCGTTAAATGTTGGAGTACAGTACCGGCTATTTACAAATAGTTTAACTGATTCTTTCCGACCTTATGTTACTGTTGGCATGGGACCAACTTTCGTTGTTACAACACCTTACGACCGCGAGTTTTTTAACGCAATTGGATATGCCAAAAACCATTATGCCCTGGGCGGTTATTTCGGTTTGGGTGCAAATATCGGGTCAAGTAAAAGCAGTCTTATGGGTTTAAATGTTAGGTATTATTACACTCACCTTTTTAACGACGGCGTTGAAAACAGGATCGGCAGTTTTCAAAAAGACATCGGCGGAATTTTTCTTTCGCTAAGTATTGGAATGATGTATTAACTTATCAGAACTCGTTATTTGGCAAGATTTTTCAAAATCAGAAAAGAATGTCATGCCAGCGGAAGCTGGCATACATAATTTTGGAATATATTAATTTTTATTTTCTGATTCACACATCGGTTTTATTTAATTACTATCATTTTCTTTGTAGAAGAAAAATTACCGGCTGAAAGTTTGTAGAAATAAACTCCGCTTGAAAGATTTAAGCCGTTAGTTGAAAACTGAATTTTGTACATGCCTGCTTGTTTATATTCGTTTACAAGAATTGCTATTTCATTTCCAAGTATATCATAAATTTTTAATGAAACATAGCCGGCAACGGGCAACCGATAACCAATCACTGTTTCAGGATTAAACGGGTTCGGATAATTTTGCTCTAAAAAATAATCCGTAGATAATTCGTTTTCTTTTTCATCATAAACATTTGTTATTAAACCGCCGTTGTTGTTTGTATAAAATACTTTCCCGCTGTCGCACAGCAGCCAGCCGTGTTTATTATCTGTAAATACTATATCTCTGCCTAACAAATTTTCTTCTGTCAATTTGTGTTCTGTCCAATTCAAGCCCATATCACTGCTGTAAAAAAGACCGTACCCGCTTGTAAACCATACCTTGTTGGAATCGCCGGGTAAAAATTCGAAATCACAGGGCCAGGGTCCAAAAACACTGTTTGATTCTGTCCATGTTTGGCAGCCATCTGTTGTTAAAAAGATTTTAAAATTTCTTATACCTGTATCAATTGGATAAGTAGCAACCAATCCTATATTCTCGTTATAAAATTTAAGAAGCAGAATTTCACCGGGCGGATTTAACTTTGTCCATATTCTTCCCCCATCTGTTGTTTTATATAATCCAGCCAACTCGCCTGTAGTACGGAAATAGCCGATATTTGGATTTATAAAATCAATTCTTCGCCATGTATCGCCGGATGTACTTCCGATCTTGGTTCCAGTAGATGGAATTATCTCCGACCATGCGATGCCGTATGTACCTGAAGAAAGAATAGCAGGGCGGTTTACATAGGGTATTTGTGTTGTAATACAGTCACCTATTGCAATACCATGAATTTCACCGAAAAATTCTATGTAGTCAATAAAATTTGTTAAAAAACTATTCCCGTAAACAGTTTCCCAATTTACACCGCCGTCGGAGGTTCTATAAATCTTCCCGCCGCCCGTGCCGTAAACTATATTTTGCGAGGTAACCATTTCTATATCTATTATATCGCCTGCTGGTATTATCCTCGGATTCCATGTCTTGCCTCCGTCTTTTGTTATAAATAACCCTTGGTTATTATCAAGCGCCCCACAGAATACAGCATTGAGAGAATCATAAGCGTCAATAGCTCGTGCAGAACTCCAAATAGGCAAATATTCTTTTTGCTGTATCCATTGAGGAAACAAATTTGAAAGCGGGATAAAGAAGTAAATTAATAACAATATTATTAAGCTTTTTACCATGCTTCTTAAATTTGTAACGAAAGTACTTAATAATATTTTTAAAAACAATCACACAATTCTTGGATTTCTAACCTGATAGAAAAGCTACTACAAAGTTTCTATTTCCATTTAATGGTACAGCCGATTGTAAATGTTTCAGGAACAGAAATAGGTCTGCCGGCAATAGCTTCTTCGATTGCATTGCGTAAGTATTTTGATTTAACGTTTTTTTCATCATGCCAGTTATCATCAATCTTGCCGTGGAAAATTAGACACCTGCTTTTATCAAACAGAAAAATCTCGGGTGTATGAGT
>CAZRMG010000139.1:0-7268 GCA_964601095.1 uncultured Melioribacteraceae bacterium
GCGAAGAAAATAATCATAGTGTTGAAATAAATTCTGTGATCTTTTTTCTGCCTTAGAAAAAACAATTCTCGAAATGTTGCAAATATATAAATCAACGCACCTATGAAAACAAATGTTACAATAATTGCAAATAAGGAATTGAATATGTTTACATCTTCTTGATTGCCGAGGGAAGAACCGAATAATGAGTTGGAAACAGAAATTATAAAAAAAATCAGAGCGCCTAATATCCCGGCATTTAATACTAAAGATAAAGGCGAATCTGTTTTTGAACCGAGAAACGGCTGCAAATAATTATAAATAAAATATAAAGCAAGAAATACTAAAACTTCGTTGATTGTTGATAAAATAAAATCGTTGTGCAGCGGGAATATAATATTAAAGATGAAAAGAAGAATTGAAGTTAAAATTGCATTTTCTAAACCCCTAGCCCGTGTAAGATTTCTAAAATTTTGTATCGGCATATAATTATTATTCTTTAATTTACTTTATCAGGTGTTTTTGGCACATCAGGAGTTTTTGGTTTTGTTTTGTTTAATTTTTTATACTCTTCGATAACTGCCTTATTCCTTTTTAACATAGAATTCGAATAGTTATCACCAAATTCTTCTGCAATCGAATCCATTTTATGACCGAAATCTTCCCAATCTTTAAAATTCTTTTGGGAAATTATTTCAATAGTTTTGCTAATAATTTCAGTAGGATCCTCAAAATAATACTCTTCACCATTACTGTTTTTAGAACTTGTTAATTTTTTCTTTGAAGATTTATCAAATTCTTTATGATTAAATGCTATAGCCAATTTCCTCAATCTTTTTGCCGCTTGATCAAGTTTAATTCTGATGCTGTCTTTTACAAAAGAAGGTGCTTGCGGAATTTCGGGAATCGGTATAATAATTTTAAATGAATTTGAATCAGGGTGTTGAATACTGATGTTATGTTTCACCGTATTTTTATCGTAGTCATTACTCTCATTGGATTCTTGGCTAAAATGGAAATCGAAGCCCCAATTTGCGGAAGCATTTGCCGACCATTGTTTTTGCGAATCGCTTAATTTAATTTTTTCGTCTACAGCTTTATTTAATTCGTCCGGATTTATCGTGCAAATTGTTTTAAAAGCAGTATCGGGAGTAATAAAGAAAAATTCGTTTTGCGTATTTTCTTTTGCTGAGACTATAAAGTTTTTAACATCATTATCCCATCCTTGTTGAACGGGAAAAATGTCCCAGGCTTTTTGTGCGTCAACTTTGCGCGCAAAATTTAATATATCTGCCAAAGCAGCTTTTTGAAGTTCACTAATTTTAGAACTTACCGCAATTGTGTTTTTATCATTCATTAAGACGGAAAGATACAATTCCTTTTTGTATAGATTAAGAATAGAATCTGCTTCATCTTTTTGACTGGAATTCAATCCGAGGTATTCAACAAATTTTTGATAATTATTTGTACCGGAATTATAAGACAACGGTTTAACTTCATATACTTGATTATTACCGCTTTGATTTGATATTGTTAGAACTTTGTTCTCACCTTTATCAATTGGAAGACTATTGTACAAAGCGAAATTAAATACATCTTCGTTCGTAATATCGGTTGTTGTAAAAAGAGGTTGAAGATTTTGAGCGTAAAATGATACTAAATTATTCTTCCCCTGTTCAAGGAATTTTCCAATATCCTGTTTTTTGTGCCGGAAAAAAATCATCAATAAAAGCGTTAACAGAATCAAAGAGGAAACCGGCAATATTTTTTTTACAATCCCTTTTAATTTACCGTTATTTTGTTCCATCATTTTCATTTGTTATGCTTTCAGCTCTTTTTGATACGGCTCTAATATAAATTTTAAACTTTCTCTTGCTCTAAATATTCTTGATTTAATAGTCCCGACTTCTGTTCCTAATTGATCGGCAATTTCTTTGTAGCTCAATCCTTCAATATCTCTTAGTACAAGCGGCACTTTCAACTTTTCCGGTAGTTTATCGATCGCGCTTCGGACAAGATGAGGAATGTCGATATTTTCGGAAAAAGGTCCTACAGGGTATTCCCTATCCGAGTCTCCTATCGGTACAAAAATACTTCTGACTTTTTTCTTTCTTAAATAATCCCTGCATTTATTAACCGTAATGCGGTATAACCACGTCGTAAATTTCGATTCAAACCGGAAATCTTTCAGTTTGTGATAAACGCTTATAAAAACATCCTGCGAAATATCATCAACGTATTCTGCGTCGCCTAAAGTAATAAAAACTAAATTGCGTACTTTTTCTTTGTGTTTCATTACCAAGGTTCTGAACGTAGATTCTTTGCCGTCAATAAATAAACGAATTAAAACAAAATCTTCGTCTTCATTACCTTTTGGGTCGGTAAATTCGTTATTATGTTGTTCTTTAACTAAATCCATGCTTTTAGACGATAATTAATATCTATAGTTCCAAATTAGAATTAGCTGTACTTATAAAAGTTAATGATTAAAAAACTTTATTTTTACTTTAGGATTCAATAACTTGCCTTCCAATATAAATATTTGTACTCGATTATATCCAATAAACATTAATATTCTTAAAAAATTATACTAATAATAATTGATAATAATTAGAACGATTTTTAATTTTTGATAAAACTTCAGGAGAAAATATGAAGATTAAAACCTCGGAAAAATATGGAGCTGTAGTAATTGAACTTAAGGGAAATGTAATGGGTGGCCCTGAAGCTCAAGAATTTAGTTCGTTGCTGCACCAATTGCTTGATGAAGGCAAAAAAAATATGGTAGTTGATCTTGCAGATTGCAAGTTTATGAACAGTTCCGGCTTAGGTATGTTAATAAGCGGCTACACCACAATTAAAAATGGCGGCGGCTCGCTCAAACTTGCAAATGCTACCGAGAAAATAGAAAGTCTGTTAGTCATTACAAAGCTGATTACAATTTTCGAACACTATCAATCGGTTGACGAAGCAGTTAACAGCTTTAAATAAAAATTAAACTCCGGTTTATCCGGAGTTTCTCTTTTCCCTTCCAATAATCAAATTTACGGAGTATTAAATGAGTATTGCTGTTGTCGTTGGCAGTCAATGGGGTGATGAAGGTAAAGGCAAAATTGTCGACCTTTTAAGCGAACGTTATGATGTTGTTGTACGTTATCAGGGTGGAGCTAATGCCGGCCATACTGTACAAGTCGGCGACAAACAGTTTATACTTCATTTAATCCCCTCGGGTATTTTGTGGGAAAATGTCCAGTGTGTTATTGGCAACGGTGTTGTTATCGATCCCAAAGCATTGTTAGACGAAATAAAATTTTTAGAAAATCTCGGCATAAATATTAAGGGCCGTTTATTTATAAGTCAGAATGCGCATCTTATAATGCCCTATCATAAACTGATTGATTCGTTAAATGAAAGTGGAACTTCAAAAATAGGAACTACCGGTCGCGGGATTGGCCCGTGCTACATTGATAAATATGCGCGTAAAGGCATCAAAATTGTTGACCTTCTTGATAAAAAAGACTTAGAAGAAAAAATCAAAATAAACATTGAAGAAAAAAATATTTTGCTTAAGAAGTTATATAATCATGACGAATTGAATGTTGATCAAATAATTAAGGAATATCTTGAGTTTGATGATGCAATAGATCAATACATTACCGATGTTCCGTCATTTCTTGATAAAGCTCTTAGCCAAGACAAATCCATTTTACTTGAAGGTGCACAAGGAACAATGCTGGATGTTGATTTCGGTACTTATCCTTATGTTACTTCTTCAAACCCCACTTCAGGAGGTGCGTGCACAGGCAGCGGAATTCCGCCGACAAAAATTTCAGTTGTAATAGGAATTGTAAAAGCTTACACAACAAGAGTAGGATTAGGTCCATTTCCTACCGAGATGCTTGGAGAAGACGGCAATCAACTTAGAGCTATAGGCGCAGAGTTTGGCGCTACAACAGGAAGACCCCGTCGATGCGGATGGTACGATGCATTCCTTCTCAATTACTCAAGAATGATTAACGGAATAGAGCGCGCAGCCATTACAAAGCTTGATGTCCTTAGTTATCTCGAAGAAATTAAAGTCTGCGTTGGTTATGAAATAAACGGGAAAAAATTACATTCATACCCAACGAATGTTAACCAGATGATGCAGGTAACTCCGGTTTATGAAACATTACCGGGCTGGCAGACAGATATATCAAACATAAAAAATTATGATGAATTACCTGGCGCAGCTAAAGATTATTTGACTTTCATTTCGCAGCAAAGCGGTTTTGAAATAAGTATGATTTCCGTTGGCCCGAGGCGTGCTCAAACAATTGAACTGTGAGGCGGTAATTTTAATTATACTTTTCATACATTCCGTTAGTTTGTAATTTGCTTCTAAAAATTTCCTGCTCGGAGTTTATATGAATTTGTTCAACGGTACCACGGCGATGAATATCAAATTGTTCTTAATAATTATCGGGGTATCGATTGCACTCGGCACTTTATTCTATACTCAAAACCTTGTTGAAAGATTACAATCACGAGAAAAACAAACAGTAAAACTGTACGCAAGTAGTTTGGAATTTACTGCCAATGCCGAAAACTTCAACAGCGATGTTACATTCATTTTTCAGAATATAATTCAGCGAATTGACTTCCCCTTAATTCTAACCGATAATAGCGATCCCCTTAGCGATAGTGTTATTATTAGCGGTCATAAAAATATTTCCCTCGATTCAACCTTGGCCGAGACTCAAAGAAGAAAAATCTTACTTGAAGAATTAGCTGAGTTGTCTAAAACACACGAAGCCATTATTGTTACAGCGCCGGACAGCAGTATTCTTCAAAAAATTTATTACGGCGATTCCGAGGTTGTAAAACAACTAAGATACTACCCCTATTTCCAAATTGGTTTTGCTTTGATATTTATTCTGATTGCGTATTCAAGTTTCAGTTATATTAGAAGAAGTGAACAGAGCAACATTTGGGTGGGAATGTCTAAAGAAACCGCACACCAGCTTGGTACCCCGATCTCAAGTTTAATGGGCTGGAATGAAATCTTGAAAATGAATTACGCTAATCCCGACAAAGTGTTAGACACTTCTGAAGAGATTACTAGCGATTTAAACAGACTTAATAAAATAACAAAGCGCTTTTCGAAAATCGGTTCTAAACCGGAACTAAAAGAAGAATCTCCTTATGAAATAATTCAAAAAGTAATTAATTATTTTCAACGACGTTTACCCCAACTTGGTAAAAATGTAAGTATAACTCTAGAAGGTGAAAAAAATTTAACAACGCTTTTGAATGCCGAGTTGTTTGAATGGGTAATAGAAAACCTAATTAAAAACGCACTCGATGCAATAGAAAACAAAGAAGGTGATATAAAGTTTGTTATTACATCAGGTAAAAATTTAATTGATATTGAAGTCAGTGATAACGGTAAAGGCATTGAATATAAAAACCGTAAAAATATTTTCCGCCCGGGATATTCAACCAAAAGACGCGGCTGGGGTTTGGGATTAAGCTTATCGAAAAGAATAGTTGAAAATTATCATAACGGTAAGATATTCGTGAAAGATTCGGTTATTAATTCCGGCACTGTTTTTAAAATTTTAATACCCGCAAAAAAACATTCATAACCTGGTTATAAAAACCGTATTTAGTACACTTATTATTTCTTATTTGATGGAATTTATACAAGTATTTCTTCCCACGGGTAAAAGAAATATCAACCCATTTGTGTAAAAATAAGACTTAAACACACAATAACTTTTGGTATGCTGTTTGCTATCTTAACTGCAACTAATATTATTAGTACCCTCCTTAATATACAAACCAACTGCTATGATTTTGCCCTCAATCATAGCAGTTTTATTATCCAATAGAACTATTAGGAAAATCTTCATGTTTCATGACTAAAAGAAAGAATATTTAAATGGGCAGTTTTCACAATCTTGAAATCAAAAAAATCATAAAAGAAACAAAGGATACTGTTAGTTTAATTTTGCAAAGTACAAACGGTAAACCGGATTCATTTTTGCCGGGACAGTTTTTAACTTTTTTATTCAACGAAAACGGTACCGAGGTACGGCGCAGCTATTCGATTTCATCTTCTCCAATTGATCTCCCTTATTTAAGAGTAACGATTAAAAAAGTTCATCAGTATTCTACAAGTACGCATTGTATTGATGAAGCCCAGGTCGGACAAATTCTAAAATCACTTCCGCCGCTTGGAAATTTTACTATAACCCCAAATATTGAATCAGCAAGAAGCTTTGTTCTATTCGGCGCGGGCAGCGGAATTACTCCACTTTTCTCTATGATTAAAACAATTCTATTCTCTGAAAATAAGAGCAATATTATCTTGATTTATGGGAATAGGAATGAAGAATCTATCATTTTCAAAAACGAAATTGAACAATTACAAAAAAAATACTTCGGCAGGTTTGAAGTAATTCATGTTATCTCTCAACCCGATTCGCAATGGAAAGGATATCAAGGAAGAATCACAAACGATCTCGCCTATAAACTTTTGACATCCTTAAAAAACATAAATCATGCTGAAGCGAATTATTATTTATGCGGCCCCGGCGGAATGATGGATAATGTAATCTCAGCATTGAATGAATTAAAAATCGATCAGAATAAAATTCATAGAGAAAATTTTGAAGTAAAAATAATTGATGAACATACAGAGATTGATGAAATTGAGCGAGATGTAACAATTTTCATAAAAGGTGATAAACACAAAGTAACCGTCAAACCGGGTGAATCAATTTTAGAAAAAGCGCTACAACTTGGTTTGGAAATACCCAACTCATGTCAAATTGGCGAGTGCGGAACTTGCCGAGCCCGCTTGCTGTCGGGTAAAATAAAATTAGTTTCTCAAACGGCACTCTCTGAAGAAGACATTAATGATGGCTATTGTCTTACCTGTGTTGGATACCCGGCAAGCGATAATGTTGTAGTCCTTTACGAAGACCCTTTCGACGATTAAACTCAAAAATGCATTCTTGATTTTATCTTCAAATAATTTCACTAAATTTGCCACACTAAAAATTGTTTGGAGAATTAAATGTCAAGTACCGGTTCTAAAAGGCCATCATGGGATGAATATTTTTTAAAGGTGGCTATGCTTGTTTCGGAACGAGCAACATGTCCGCGTATGCATTGCGGTTGTGTTCTGGTTAGGGATAAACAAATTTTATCAACGGGTTATAACGGCTCTATACCCGGCGATGATCACTGCGAAGATGCAGGATGCATGATCGTCGATAATCATTGCGTACGTACAATTCACG
>CAZRMG010000140.1:0-7254 GCA_964601095.1 uncultured Melioribacteraceae bacterium
TCAACACTTGTTTTAAAATCAACACCGTAAATAGTATTGTTCATCGGTTCTTCGCCGATTCGCACTTTATCGCTGAGTGTTTGTTGATTAAGATTTAAGAATGAAAAACCGAGTATTGTTTCTTTATTAAAAGTATATTCGCCGCGCAATCCAAGAAGAGTTTTGGAAGCGAGTTGGAATAAGTCGTTCTGCTCGTAAGTAATTCTCAAATCGGCACCCGGTACAAGAGCATCGTCTTTACGTATTATAATTTGCCCAATATTATAATCAACTGCATAATCCGATCCTTCTCTTAAAAGATTTCCGTTCAAATAAACTTTAACCGAGTTTTCAACAACATTGAAGCCGATTGAATAAACAGAAGAAACAGATGCGGAATAATCTCCCGTTAAAATAAATTTATCTTGAGTTTTTTCCTGTTTTGCAGCACTAACTGTAGTATCATAAATCGCCTGATATTTTAATTCCTCCGGGAGACCGTTTGGAAAATCGTTTCCAAATGGTTGAAGAACCGGGAAAATAATTTCACCGGTAGCAACATATATTGTTCTGTTTGGGAAAAAGTCGAATGCGCCGTCCGGCTGCGTACTCGTACCGCTTTTATCTGTTTTATCGAGGCCAAAAGCTTGAATCAATTTTTGACCGGCATAATCGCTTTGCGGTTCGCCGCCTTCAACAATAAACTTTATGTCGAGCGTAAATCCTTCTTCTTTTAATTGCCTTCCGCCTACGGGATAAATATTTCTAAGTTGTAATTTCCAGGCATCTTCAAATTGAGGTTGAAGGTTTTGCGGTTTAACAAGTTTTAATACAAGCCGGGTTGTGGCGCTTGTATCAAGATCCTTAATAAATTCACCAAAGTATGAATCGCCGGTTGGGTCGCCGCCTCTTATTCTAAAAGCTACCGCTACTGCTTCCTGGTCTTGTATTTGTGTTCTAAAGGAAATAAAACCTGTCTCTTCGTGAATATCGAAATCTATTCCTTCTTCAAGTTTTATCCATCTTCTGTCAATTTCGGATTTGCCCGGTACTGATTGCTGAGTACTATCACGCCACGATTCTTGATACGGGTCTCTTCCAATCTTTGCAGGTAAATCAATGAATGCATTTCCTTTTCTTTCGTTTGGGTTATACAAACCTGTTATAGTTTTCCAAACTTCAATTTCTTTAACTCGCACTTCCTCTGTAATTTCAGGTGTTGGTTTACTAAAATATCTAAAGAAATAATTCATAGCCGGATTAGTATTCGCGTACATTTCATCAATGAAGTAGTGGTTTAAAGAATAATCGTATGCGTGTATTTCATACTTCTGCGCTTTTGAACCGCCGCTCACGGATACTTCCTGGATTTCACTTTTCTTCTGCGACGCCAACGCTGTTAAGGAAAGAGGACCCATTTTAAATTGCGCTTTAACACCAAACAATGCCTCGCTTCCGCCTACAAGCGGCGATGTTTGCAATGAAACGTTTCCGGCTTCAACACTTTGAACTATTTCATCTTCGTAACCTGTGTATTTTATTTTAAGCTGGTTCTCGTATTGAAATTGTCTTTCGGTATTCCAATCTGCAGTTATGTTTAATTTATCGCCGATTGTTCCGCTTAAATTAATTTGTACCTGCTGCTTGAAATCCGGTTCGTTCCTTGTATTTCCGAGTGCGGATGTTGTAATACCGGTTGTAGTTTCATTCCGCCATGCGCCGTGAATATCCACTGCACCGGAAATTCTTAAATTTATTCCGGGCTTTCCAAAAATACTTAACAGCGGACTCGACGGTAGCGGGATCTGAATGTTTGTAATATCTGTTATTAATTGGCTTAAATCTTTTTTATCACTTTTCAATTCGTAAGCGTAACCGAGTGTTTCCCAGCTATCGCGGGTTATTGCGCCTAACCTTCGTTCTATATATTCTTCCAGCGGCATTTCTAAAATAATTCTTGATTCCTTACCGGCAATAGTTTCTTTTATCTGGACTTTTGTTCCCGTAGAATCCATTTGCACTTGCCGTGTACGCACGCCTTCGGAGGGCATAACAAAAAATGCGGATTTCTTTTTTGGTCTGAATGGTGTTACATAATAATCGTCACGGCTTGCTCGGAAATATTTAATTCTTGCCGTAGAATCGGCGGCGAGTGAATCAATTCTTTTTATTGAATCTTGCTTAGCTTTAAATAACAGCGAATCGCGTCTTGATAAAACTGTTTTCGTTGTATCAATAAATTTGGTGGAGTCAATAATTTTTGTGGTGTCTTGAATAGTGGATGTTTCAACATCGTTGGTATCGGGTATAGCAAATTGATTTTTCGGATTTTGATTCTCTATAAAACTAATAGGGTCGATTGATTCTGCTGATAATTGCAACTTGCTTTTATCTTTTTTAAGAAGATGATTAAGGCATGCATCGAAAAGAATAAAATTTTCACGATTGGATTTTACATCGTTTGTAAAACCAAATGAAGCAATTATCGAAGTTATGAATACGGGAATCAAAAACAACTTGATTCCGAACCGCAGCATATTTTTATGTTCAGGAGAAATGGTAAACCTTCATGTTGTTCATAAAACGTAAAGTGTAACTATAGGACCTCCTTAAATTTTCAAAGCAAAAATCACTAAAAAATAAATCTTATGCAATTCATTTTTATAATAAAAAAGGGTAATTTTTTATATGATATCATTAAGGTGAGTCTTAACTTCTATTGTTTCTATAATCTGACTTTCGTGCACAATGATTGCGCTTAGCTTGTTACCGACACAAGCGCCGGTGTCAATATAAACAGCGTTTGCATCTTCGATTAATGTTATTTCCTGCTGTTTGGTATGACCGACAATCTGCAGCTTTCCCAAATTCAACAACGGGTCGCGAGTCCACAAAATTCCCCGGTCAGTGCGCAAATCGTTCCGAATGTAAGGCTCAAGAATATCCAAGTTTTCCTTAAAATTTTCCGGTAGAAATTTATTATAAACATTCGATACACCGGCGTGTGAAATAAAACAATCCGACAAATTGAAATACAAAGTCGCATTTTTTATAAAATCTATATGCTCAAACATAGATGTCTGCCTGTTTTCATAAGATTCTAAAGTTGGCTCGCTTCCGTTAAAAAACCATGATTTAGCAAAAATACTTGTTGGATCTTTGAAGAAATGATAAAACATATAATCGTGATTGCCCGGTGTCATTTGAATATTATTGGCGATAATAAAATCCATTACTTCGCAGCTGAAATTTCCGCGGTCAACCATATCGCCGACAGAATAAACCGTTATATTTGGATAACCGTTGATAATTTTATTATATAAATCTACCAAAGTATGGTAGCAGCCGTGAACATCACCAATAACAGCAACCATTACAACCCAGATTAAATGTGATAATTTTTTTTAGCAAAATCCGTCAACTCATCTCTGTAAGCCGGATGAGCAATATTTATTAAAGCGCGTACTCTTTCCTGGATGCTTTTACCGAATAAATAAGCGACGCCGAATTCAGTAGCAACATAATGAACATCACCGCGCGAAGTTACAACGCCTGCGCCCGGTTTAAGCATCGGGACGATCTTAGAATATTTCAAATCTTTTGTCGCAGACGGCAAAGCAATTATTGGCTTGCCTCCTTCCGAATGCGCCGCACCACGCACAAAATCTACTTGACCGCCGATACCGCTGAAAAATTTCGTACCGAGAGTATCCGCGCAAACCTGCCCGGTTAAATCAACTTCGATTGCCGAATTAATTGCTACCATTTTATTGTTCTGCGCAATTAAAAACGGATTGTTGACGTATTCTTGAGGGTGAAACTCAAATATCGGGTTATTATCTATAAAATCGAATGAGCGGCGTGTACCGAGAACAAATCCGGCAATAATTTTTCCTGTGTGCAAAGTTTTCTTTTCACCGTTAACAACACCCTCTTCGATTAAATCTATCAATCCGTCGGAAAACATTTCGGTATGAACACCGAGATCTTTTTTATTGTGCAAGTATCGTAAAACGGCATCGGGAATAGCACCGATACCCATTTGCAAAGTTGAACCGTCTTCAATCATTCCCGCAACATGATAACCAATTTTGTCAAATACTTCCAACATTTCCGGCGTTGCATCAGGATCAATTTGAGGCAATTCTTTTAACGGTTCATCAACTTCAACAATAAAATCAATTTTGTTAACATGAATAAAACTGTTACCGAGTCCTCTCGGCATTTGTTTATTAACCTGGGCGATAACGCACTTTGCTTTTTCAGCGGGAGTTTTAATATTTCCGACATCAATACCGTAGCTGCAAAAGCCGTGTTCATCCGGCGGCGAAACGTGAATTAACGCAACATCGGCTTGAATTACACCGCGTTTGAACAACATTGTAACTTCCGAAAGAAAAATCGGTATGAATTCCGCGCGTCCCTCGTTAACTGCTGCCCGCGCATTTGCGCCTATAAAAAACGCCTTGTGTTTAAAATGTTTTTCCATGCCAGGATTCATGTACGGTAAATCGCCAACTACTAGAATATGATAAACCTCGACATCAAAAAGTTCTTCTTTTCTTTTTACCATCGAATCGATTAATTGCAATGGGGCCGCGCAGCCGGGTTGTACAATAATTTTATCGCCGCTTTTTATAATTTTAACCGCATCATCTGCGCTAACAACTTTTGAGTTGTACTTTTTTACCCAAGGCGCATTTTGCGGTTTATCTATTTTAATTTGTTCGAGAGTCATTAAAATCTCAAATTAATTTGTTGAAAAAATATGGAGACGACGGTATTCAATATTAAACGACTCGGCTATATTCTCATTTGAACAAAAACCGTTGAATGTACAAACACCTTTTGCTAATCCAGCATTACCCATTAAAGCTCTTGCCAAACCGTTTTCCGAAATATCCATTATATATTCGAGCGAGGCATTATTTAATCCGTAACTCGCTGTGCGCGATACAAGCGCTGGCATGTTGGGTACGCAATAATGAATGACTCCGTGAAGATTAAAAACAGGATCGGAATGAGATGTTGGTCTGCTTGTTTCAATACAACCACCCTGGTCAATTGAAACATCAACAATAACAGAACCTTTTAACCATTTCTTCAGTAACTACATGCGGAGTTTTTTCAGCTTTAATTTGAATAGCACCAATTAATAAATCGGCAAATTTAACACCGCGTGCAATAGTGTAATTGTTAGCCGCAACTGTTGTAATGTTTTTAGAAATCTGTGTATTTATTCTTCTCAATTTCTGTAAGTCCGTATCAAGAACAATTATATGAGCGCCGCGTGAATGGGCTGCATAGGCGGCATTGTAACCGACAACGCCTGCGCCGACAATTACAACTGCGGCAGGAGCCACACCTGAAATTCCTCCCATTAAAACGCCGCGGCTGTTTGGAAAGTCGCTGCTTAAAAATCTTTCACCCGCTTGAACAGCAAGCTGCCCGGCTATTTCACTCATTGATTCTAAAACCGGTAGTTGATTATCTTTTTCTATCAACTCGTATGCAATAGCTGTAATCTTTTTCCGTAGAAGTTTTTCAAGAATATTTTTTTTACCGACAGCGAGATAATGAAATGAAAAAACAATTTGCTCGTCTTGTAAAAGATCTATTTCTTGTTCATTTAAAGGCGCAACTTTAACAATCATTTCTGATCTTTGAAAAACTTCTTCTGCGCTGTAGATAATATTTGCGCCGACTGCGCGGTAAAGGTCGTCGGTAAAATGACTATCTAACCCTGCATTTGATTCAATAAAAACAGTGTGACCTGCTTTTACAAGTGCATCAACCCCGGCGGGTACAAGGGCAACTCTTTTTTCTTCGCGGAAAACTTCTTTTGGAATACCGATTCGCATAAAGTTCACATTTATTTTTGACGAAAAATAGTTATTAAAACCCGCACTATCAAACAGATAAAATTAAACAGGAGTAATAGGCGGATTACCTTTAAGTACCTTAACAATATTCTCTGCACAAAGGATAGACATGGCTGTACGAGTTTCAATTGTCGCACTTCCTATGTGCGGAAGCAAATATACATTTTCCAGTTTAAGCAATTCATTATTTATTTTCGGTTCACCTTCATAGACATCAAAACCGGCGGCAAATATTTTTTTCTGCTTTAACAATTTTATCAAATATTTTTCATCGATAACTTCACCGCGGGCAGTATTTATTAATATAGAAGTTTTCTTTACATGTACTAAATTTTCTTTATTAAGAAAATGAAAAGTAGAAGCGTTCAAAGGAAGATGGATTGAAATAATATCCGAGTTTTTTAAAAGATTATTTAACGAAACTTTTTTTGCCCCGGTTTCATTTTCAAATTCATTCTTTTTGCTTTTGTTGAAATATATAATTTTTGTTCCGAATGCTTTCATCCTATCGGCTACTGCTTGCCCGATTCTTCCGGCACCAATCAAACCAAAAGTCTTTCCTCTTAATTCCATGCCCAAAAGCAAACCCGGTTTCCAGCCTGTAAATTTTCTTTCGCGCATCATTTTTTCGGCCTCATAAAAGCGGCGTGCGCATGCGAGAACTAAACCAACGGTTATATCTGCGGTTGCATCTGTTAAAATATCCGGTGTGTTTGTAACAATAATATTTTTAGACCGTGCATACTCAACATCAATATTGTTAAAACCAACTGCGCAGTTTGCTATAATTTTTAATTTAGGAAGTGCGTCAATAATTTCTTTATCAATTTTGTTTGATAAAAGAGTAATAAGTGCATTCGCATCTTTTGCTTTCTCAATCAATTCTTCTTTGGAAATGTTTTCACTTTTTGAATGGGCCGAAACATGATAACCTTTTTTCTTCAGTAACAATTCCGGTTCGCCCGGAAGTTTATATGTTATAAAAACTTTTTTCATTTTAGCCAAATATTAATCCAACAATAAAAAGAGCCGCGAGTATTCCGGCTATGTCAGCTAGAACTCCCGCTGCAACTGCATGGCGCATTTTAGAAATATTAACCGAACCGAAATAAAGTGCGAGAACGTAAAATGTTGTTTCGGTACTTCCCATTATTGTTGAAACTAAAATTCCAATAAACGAATCGGGACCGTGCACGCTCATAATTTCCGACATTATTCCGAGCGAACCGCTTCCGGAAAGCGGACGCATTAAAGCCATCGGCAATGCCTCGGCGGGAAAACCTATTAAATTTGTTAACGGTGAAATTTTGATTGTTAAAAATTCCATCGCTCCGCCTGCTCTAAAAATTCCGATACCAACAAGCATTGCAACGAGAAACGGAATTATGCGAAC
>CAZRMG010000141.1:0-7228 GCA_964601095.1 uncultured Melioribacteraceae bacterium
AAACCGCAAGCCATAGCGGATTCAACCGAAATTTGGCAGTCAATATTTTTCTCGATCGCATATTCCTGCAGAGCTTTTAACATTGGATTTGGACCGCAGGCAAAAACACGAATTCTGTTTAAGTCATATTTATTTTCTTCACTTTTTAACAACTCAATAACATTACCTTTAAAACCTTCCGAACCGTCGTCTGTTGCAGATAATGTATTTTTCATTCCATAAGTAATAACGAATTTTTTATTTCTACCGCCGATATAACAAATATTTTTTTTATTTGAAGGTAAACTTTTTAGAAGGAATGGAAACGGGGCTGAACCGAGTCCGCCTGCAACAATAATTGCAATTTCATAATCACCGTCAAAACCAAATCCTTTTCCAAGCGGGCCTAATATATCGAGCTCATCACCAACTTTTTTATGAGATAGAATTTTTGTTCCCTCTCCGTGAATATCAAACATGAAGAAAACACTACTTCCTTCAACATCGCAAATACTAAATGGACGGCGTAAAAGAGGGAAATCGGTTTCGGAAATTTTAATGTTGCAAAACTGTCCGGGCTTGCCGGCTGCGGCAATTAATGGAGCATTTACTTCTATTAAATAGATTCCATTTTTAATTTCTTTGATAGATACAACCTGGGTTTTTTCAATGTGCAAGAGGACTTCCTTAATTTTTGCCGGTAAATTTAAGTATGTAAATTATAATCACAAAATCCAGTTTTGGAATGCGGGTTATTTATTCTTCGAATACTTTTCTTCAATCGCACTAATTTTATCGAGTCGGCGCTGGTGGCGATCGCCAAGAAATTTTGATGAAAGCCAAACATCGGTAATGGATTTTAGAGTTTCATCACCAAAAGCTTTTGCTCCAAGTACAAGTATATTAGCATTATTATGCTCGCGAGAACTTTTAGCAGAAAATTCATTGTAACAAGTTGCCGCACGAATTCCGGGAATTTTATTGGCTGTAATTGCAGAAGGTATTCCTGTTGCATCTACAATAATACCGTAATTAAATTCGTTTAACGCTACCCGCGATGCAACATTAAAAGCAATATCCGGGTAATCCACAGAATCTTCGTTATATGTTCCGATATCAGTAACATCAAACGAGTTTTTCTTCAAATGTTCAACCAACATTTTTTTCGCTTTGACACCGGTATGATCCGAGCCAATAATTAATTTTACTCCTCCATAAATATTAGAATTGGAATTTTCCTTTCTGCTTTTTATTTCAATGCCAGAATGACGAATCCTATCAATGGCAAGAGGTGTAAGGATTTCGTTTTCGGAAATCACTATTTCCTTTGCCCCGTTTTTCAGCAGCTTTAATATTTCCTGTTCCGTAACAGCGCGTTTCATAATTAAATTAGTTCTGTTCTTTTATTCAT
Source organism: uncultured Melioribacteraceae bacterium (assembly GCA_964601095.1). Lineage (GTDB taxonomy): Bacteria > Bacteroidota > Ignavibacteria > Ignavibacteriales > Melioribacteraceae > JAEWUC01. The sequence goes on from CAZRMG010000141.1 coordinate 1,391, forward strand.
TTTTAGATAATCAACTACTTGGCGAACATCCTGCGCATTATTGCGATGACAAATCAATAAAGAATCATTCGTATCAATCACTATTAAATTGGATACCCCGATAGTAGCAGTAAATTTTTTCGGCGAGAAAATATACGAATCATAAGTATTGAAAGCATAAACATCGCCGAACAAAGCATTGCCTTCATCGTTTTTAGATGAGACTTCATAAACTGCTTCCCAATTTCCAACATCGTTCCAATAAAAATCCGCCTTGGTCAGGAAAACCGAATCCGATTTTTCCATAACGCCGTAATCGATAGAGATGCTTTTTAGCTGCCCGTAAACCTGAACAAGTTCTTTTTCAAAATCCGGTGTACCGATTGCCTTTTCAATTCTCATCATCCCGTCGTAATGTTCCGGAAGATGTTTCTTTAATTCATCAAGAATTGTATCAATCCTCCAAGTGAAAATACCGGCATTCCAAAGGAAATCACCGCTTTCAATAAATCTAACAGCAGTTGCAAAATTCGGTTTCTCTGCAAATGTCAAAACTTTATGAATATTTTTACCCAATCCATTTTCATCAAATTGTATATATCCATAACCGGTTTCAGGCCGGGTTGGAGTTATTCCAATAGTTACCAAACCTTTTTTTTCATAAGCATAATTTGCGGCGCCGAGAAGACAATCTCTAAAAGCTTGTTCATCTTTTATCAAATGATCGGAAGGTAGCGTGATTGTTACGGCATCAGGATTTTTTTTCTTAATTATTACCGATGCAAGACCAATGCAAGCCGCAGTATTTTTACCGAATGGTTCATCGATAATATTTTCTTCAGGAATATTAGGAAGTTGTTCTTTAACTCGTAATTTCTGAATCTTATTTGTTATTACATAAATGTTTTCGTTCTTCACCAAACCGTTCAAACGTTTAACAGTATCTTGAATCATAGTATTTTCGCCAAAGATTCTTATCAACTGTTTCGGTTTGCGTTCTTTACTTCTCGGCCAAAACCTTGAACCAACACCACCCGCCATAATCACTGCAAATATTTCCATTAGATTACCTTTTTTGTTTGAGATAATGTTTTACCGAACTCTTCCGCTTTATTTAAATAATTTGTGATATCTACTTCTTTACCGCGTACAACGGCAACAATTACAATTAAACTCGCCCTTAATGAATCAATAACACTTGTACTCGGTGCAATTTTTTTTTGATTTATCAGATCAAGCCCCGCGGCAAAAATTCTGTGCATATTAGATAGAACTTCAAATCCAACTTTTTGAGACAACTCGGCATTTTCTTTCATCAATCTAATTTTTGTATTCATTTCAGATTCTGTATAATCAAACTTCAAAACACGGTTTAAAAAAGCGTCCAAATCTTTTACCGGGCGAAGAACACGCGATTCATATTGTTCAAAACTAAAATTTTCTTCTTTATTGAGATCGCCTAGAATAAGTTCTTCCTTTAATTCTTCTGCCGAAGATCTCTTGGGAATATTAATTTCTTTTGAAACTACTTCTATGAATTTTTCTTCAGTTTCGTCGTTTACCGGGCGATTTGTGAGATCGACATTAATTGATTCATTTGTAATTTTTTGAAACAACTCCCTCATCATTTGCGGCGTAACTATATCGAGAACATAATTCAATTCCTTAACCAAACTGTAGCTTTGTTCTTTAAATATATCCGAAAGTTTTGCGAAATCTATTTTTCCGTTTTCAATAAATGAAAGTAATTCGCCTAACCGCACACCGAGTTTTGAAAGCTCGGTTATTTTTTTAAATGTCTTTAATTCTTCAGAAAGGTTTTCAGCTTTACTAACCCGCTCACGAAGTATGGCTACAACTTCAATTTTCTCCGAACTTAGGCGAAGATTATTTGAAGCAGCAATAATGCACTGAATTATGTACTGTTTGGATAAATCCAATACGGAATCTATTTATTAATTAATGTGTTATTAATTAGTATTAAATGAGCAAAAACATACGCCGATAATTTAATCAATTTTTAGAAACTATTTTGAACTTACTTACTAAAACGTATTCACTTTAGAAGAACTTTTAACATAGGAAATCAGTTTCATTAAAAAAGGAATTTTATGATCGGTTTTCGCTTTACAGATTTTGTACCCCCATCAGGAAGTTCAAGTTTATTTGAGCAGTTGCTGAATATTTTTCTTCAACTTCTCAACATTACCGGTGGAAATGTATCCGAAGCGTTGGATATTATGAACCAGCTTGACCGAAAATACCAAATCACTGATAAAGATTACGGCATCGGGGATTTTATTCAAGAATTGAAAGACAAAGGATATATAAAGGAGAATGAAACTGAACCGAATACTTTTAAGATTACGCCAAAATCCGAAAGAGAAATACGCCAAAAATCTCTTGAAGAAATTTTTGGGAAACTGAAAAAATCCGGCTCCGGAAACCACAACACACCATTTTCAGGAGAAGGCGATGAAAAAACTGCCGACCGCCGTAGTTTCCAGTTCGGCGATCTTTACGAAAATATTGATGTAACATCGTCGTTAAGAAACGCACAGATACAACACGGCTTCGATGATTTCAAACTTACAGAAGACGATCTCGAAATTGAAGAACGCGAATACAAAACATCAACGTCCACAGTTTTGATGATTGACATTTCACATTCAATGATTTTATACGGCGAAGATCGAATTACACCGGCGAAAAAAGTTGCGATGGCTTTAGCGGAATTGATAACAACAAGATATCACAAAGATACCCTCGATTTAATTGTTTTTGGTGATGATGCTTGGCCAATCGAAATTAAAGATTTGACCTATTTGCAAGTTGGTCCGTACCATACAAATACAGTTGCCGGATTGGAATTGGCAATGGATATTTTACGGCGCAGGAAAAACAAGAACAAACAAATTTTTATGATTACCGACGGCAAACCAACTTGTCTTAAAATAGGGGCAAAGTATTACAAAAACAGTTTCGGGTTGGATAGAAAAATTATCAACAAAACTTTAGACCGTGCGGCACAATGCAAACGGCTCGGCATTACAATTACAACATTTATGATTGCCCGCGACCCCTATCTTCAACAGTTCATAAGAGATTTTACAATTGTAAACCAAGGAAGAGCTTACTACAGCAGTCTAACAAAACTCGGAGAATATCTTTTCGAAGATTTTGTTAAGAATAGAAGAAAAACAATGAGATGATTTTTTGCAACTACAAAGTTTGGAGAAATTAATGAATCTTGATTTAACAACAATCAAAACATTTGGCGAATTAAAGAAATCCGGTTATAAATCTTTATCGGTTAAAGACGAAATCAGGAAAAATCTCATTGAGATTTTGCAAACCAATAAAAATCCATTTGAGGAAATTATTGGTTATGATGATACTGTAATTCCCGAAATACAAACAGCGGTTCTTTCAAAACATAATATTATTCTTCTCGGATTGCGCGGACAGGCAAAAACTAAAATTGCAAGATTGATGATAAACCTTCTTGATGAATTCATACCAATCATTTCCGGTTCGGAAATTTACGACGATCCATTCAACCCCATTTCCCGATTTGGTAAAGATAAAATTGAACAGATGGGTGATCAAACGCAGATTGAATGGGTTCACAGGAATGAAAGATACACAGAGAAATTAGCCACACCCGATGTAACAATTGCAGATTTGATTGGTGACGTAGATCCAATTAAAGCGGCTTCTCTTAAACTTCATTATTCGGATGAAAGAGTAATTCACTTTGGACTTATTCCCCGTTCGCACCGTGGAATTTTTGTTATTAATGAATTGCCCGATCTTCAGGCTAGAATTCAAGTCGCTCTATTTAACATACTTCAGGAAAAAGATGTTCAAATACGCGGCTTTAAAATCCGGCTGCCTCTTGATGTTCAATTTATTTTTACCGCAAATCCTGAAGATTATACAAACCGGGGTTCTATTGTAACTCCACTGAAAGACCGAATTGATTCGCAGATTTTAACCCATTATCCAAAATCTATTTCTTTTTCAAAAAAAATAACCGAGCAGGAAGCAAAAATTTCTTCGGATAGAAAAGATAAAATCTTGATTCCTGAATTAATCCGAAATCTTATTGAACAAGTTGCATTCGAAGCCCGCGAAAGCGAGTTCGTGGATTCCAAAAGCGGTGTTTCTGCACGACTTACAATTTCGGCACTTGAAAATTTGGTAAGCACTGCCGAGAGAAGAATTCTTATTAATAAAGAAAATAATACTACTCTGCGCATTTCGGATTTTATTGGAATAATTCCATCCATCACGGGTAAAGTTGAATTGGTTTATGAAGGTGAACAGGAAGGTCCAATTAAAGTGGCTCACATTTTAATCGGTAAAGCAATTAAAACTCAATTCGAACATTATTTTCCAAGTCCGGATAAGATTAAACGGGCGCATGAACTTAACCCATATCAGGAAATTATGAATTGGTTTTCTAAAGGCAATGAAATAGACTTGTTGAATAATTTAACTAATGATGATTATTCAAGAATTCTTAAGTCAATTCCGGGACTCAAAGATTTGGTGAATAAATTTCATCCAAACCTAGCTGATAATGAAAAGCAACTGCTCATGGAATTTGCGCTTCACGGTTTATCAGAGTACTCATTGTTAAGCAAACATAAATTGGAATTCGGTACACAGTTCAAAGATATGCTTAGCAGTATGTTTTCCAAAAGCGATGAAGATGAGAATGAAGATGAAGGATTATATACGTGATTTATAATTAGAAACATCTGCAAAATGCAAAAATGTCATTTCGAAGGAGTGCCCGCTTCGAATCGTGAAGCGAGGCGAGAAACGACTGAGAAATCTTATCAAAGTAAAGATTTCTCTCACGATAAATCGGGATCGAAATGACAAATAACATTTTTAAGAAGTCTCAATTATTTATTATTTTGAAATAGGACAAAATTAAACCTTGAGGGGAAAATGCTTGTAACCACAACCAACACTGTAGAAGGCAAAAAAATTATTAAATATTTAGGATTAGTTTCAGGAGAAGCAATTCTCGGCGCAAATATTTTTAAAGATATATTTGCAAGCATTCGAGATATTGTCGGCGGAAGATCGGCAGCATATGAACAAGAATTACGACAAGCAAAAGACATTGCAATTTCCGAAATGCTTGACCAGGCGAAAATTATGGGCGGCAACGCTGTAATTGCTGTGGATCTTGATTACGAAACAATAGGACAAGGCGGAAGCATGTTGATGGTTTCGGCCTGCGGTACCGCTGTATTAATGGAAGATTAAAATTGCAGCGCAGAATATTATTCTGCGCTTTCCTTTCTTTTCAAAAGATAAACTCAAACCAAACAATTCCAACCGCAATAGAAAGAATTGTAATTATCACTCCGGCTTTTAAGTATTCAACAAATGATAACTTTACAGAATATTTTTTTGCTGTTTCCGCAACAATTAAATTGGCAACTGAACCAATTAATGTAAGATTGCCTGCAAGGGTTGTAGCCATTCCCAGTATCAGCCATGCTTGTTCTGGAATCGGCATGTTTGGAATGAAAGGTCTGTAAAGTAAAACAGCAGGTACATTCGAAACAATATTGCTGACCAAAGCAGATGAAACTGTAAATGATAACATGCTTTGTGATAAAAATGGTTCTAAAGTTAAAGAAAGATATTTTCCGAAGCCTGCAGTTTCAATTGATTTAGTAACTATGAATAAGCCCGAAAAGAAAACAAGCAGTCCCCAGTCTATTTCATTAAAAACTCTTTCGGGCTTCAGCCGTCTTGTTATTAATAAAATTGATGCGCCGCCTAAAGCCGCAAGCGGGATGGACATACCCGCAAAGAATGCAATTATCATTA